>PWKX01000167.1 GCA_003559585.1 Mollicutes bacterium
CTAACAAGTGAGGGGACGGTTTACGCTTGGGGCCGTGCTAGTGAAGGTGCCCTTGGCATGCATGCTGATGATACGATGACTGCACCGGTTGACATTACCGGTCAGTTCAGATTAGAAAGCGATGAGTCAATTGATATGATTCAAGCAGCTGAGGCAAGAGCCTATGCATTAAGTAATCATCATAAACTTTATGCTTGGGGCCGTAACACAAATGGCGAGTTAAACGGCGAAGCCGGTAGAAACATCCCAACACCAACTGATGTGACCAACGCTTATGTTAAAACTGACGCGTCAATCATGGGTATCATAACTGGCTTAGATACATTGTATGTTTTAACCTCAAACCAACAACTGTGTATCAATCAAGGTCAAGAAGACCAAATTCAGTGTGCCGTCACACCATTTGATGGCGAGGATGAAGGCACGTCAGTAAAAATGTGGGCCAACACAAACACGCTCATCATGATGGGCCGCGTGGCAGATGGTGACAAACTTTATGCTTGGGGAGATAACACGTATGGCTTGATTGGTGATGCCTCAACAGACAGATATGTTGACATAGAAATTCTTAACACACCACCTGCTTTTAAAAGTGACGCCTTAGCGATGAGCGACACCTCAGCTTGTAGCATCCGTGATGAGGGCAGTATATATTGTTGGGGACGTGTGGCTCATGAAACAAATGAAACGGTGTTTATTCAAGATATCAACCAAGATGGTTTAAGGATTCATGATGATGTTGATCAACGCATTTTACCCATCGATGAAGGTCAAACAACAACCGTTAACCTAGGACAAACCTTCACCACTCTTGTTCCATATGGATCATCACTAACTGAGATAATCAGTGATTTAAACATCATCTTAAAAGAAGACATACCCAATTTGATGCCTGCTGATCATTTAACCATTGAAGCTTACCAAGCATAACGCAAAACAAAAGCAAATCCGTTGATGGATTTGCTTTTTTATTCACTCAATATGAAAGGTGTTTTTACCATGTTTTTTGGCTTTATAAAGGTAAGAATCAGCGTTTTTAAGTCGATCTTTTAATGATATATTTTCATCTTGGTGATGGATATATCCACCAATACTAACCGTGAGCTGATTGTCTTTTACATCAGTCGCCCATGTTTGAAACCTTTTAATTAGGGATTCAGCTCTTGATTTAACGTTGCTAAAGCTTATGTCATCTGGCAAATATACGATAAACTCATCGCCGCCTAAGCGAGCAACGAGTTCATGATCATTTTGTGTGCTTAACATTAACTTCTCAGCGGTTTCTACCAGTACATCATCACCAGCTTCATGGCCTAAGGTATCATTCACACGTTTAAAGCCATCTAAATCAAGCAACAACAATGTCCCTTTTTGATTTTTGATGCGTTTGAAATACGATTTGATAAATTGACGGTTATATATCCCAGTTAAAGGATCTTTAAATGCCAAACGTTCCATGTCTAAATAATAAGAAAACATGCGCGCAATTTTTTGTAAAAGTTCAACAGAACGCTCATCAAAGTGTGCTGCTTGTGAATCCGCTGAACACAGCGTTCCAAACGTTTCGCCGTCATCTAAGGTAATCGGAATACCCATATAAGCATTGATGTTGGCTTTTGCAAACGAGTCTTTTAAAGCGTCCAAATGTTCAACTTGTTGAATATCTTCATAAATAAGTGGTTTGTTGTTTTCAAAATCAACCATATGACATAATCCTTTATCTACTTGAATTGTCATACCCTCACGTAGTGACACGCGTGTGTTATGGTTAGATATTTTTAATGTGATTTGTTGGTTTTGGTTTAAATAATTAATATATATGGCTTTATTTGGTAAGATGGTTTGCGCTAAATCTAAAACATCCTGTGCTAATTCATTAAAGTTTTCATATAGAGCAATTTCTTGTTTTAAAATATGCATGTTTTAACCCCTTATTGTGTTGTGGTTTTTTGAAATCCTTTCCGTTTTTGCGAGCCCCATTGTCCTGTTTCTCTAATGGCTTTTATAGTACTACTCACTCTATGCAAACTAATCATTTGTCGGTACCCAAAGTTTTCTAAAACGGCAAACAACATGATCAGTGCGGTTTCTTTTTTATTTAACATTAACACTTCTTTTTCACTCATGTAAAGAGATGCGAGTGAAATCACGACACCAAACACAATCGATACCGTGAAAATACCTAAAATGATCAAGGGGCTTAATAAACCTAAAACCAGTGCTAGTAGTAGCATCAAGTACCCCTGCGCTTCAAAGAAAGGTCCCATAAACTCAAAGATGAAATAATAAGGATACCCAAGCAAACCGACTTGTTTGTATGTTGGGTTAAATCCCATACGACGGTGATACGATAAAATATCAATCAAACCGCGTTGCCAACGATTACGTTGTTTTAAAAGGGTTCCTGCATCACTCGGCAGCTCTGTATAACAATACGCATTATAAACATAAGCCACACGGTAAGGTTCTTTTCGTTTTAATGCTTCTAATGTTAAACGGACCACCAGCTCCATATCTTCACCAACCGTATCTTTATGATGAACACTGCTGCTGGTTAAATACCCACCGGTTCGAATTAAACTTTCTTTTTCGAACAATCCAAATGCCCCTGAAATAATCAATAAACTTCTCAGTTCACTCCAGCCAATGCGCCCACTTGTGAAAGCACGCATATATTCTATTGTTTGAAAACGGCATAACGTCTCTTTTGGCAAGCCACGTTTAATCACTTTACCGTGGTCAAATTGAAACCCGTTTGCCGGATAAATGTTACCACCAAGAGCCACAAATGGTTTGGTATCATCAAGCATCACAGAGGTTAACTTTAGTAAAGCATCACCCTCTAAGACACTATCGGCATCAATCCCACAAACATATGATTTTTGACTAACGTTAATGCCAACATTCAACGCATCCGCCTTACCCCCGTTAACTTTATCGACCACTATTAAATTCGGAATATCTTTGGTGGTGTAAATGCCACGAACTGGCTTGGTCCCAATGTGTTGATTAATATTCATATGTTTTCGTTCTAACTCAAAGTGTTCAATTAGGGTGGTTAATGTTTGGTCTTTAGACCCATCATTAACCACAACCACATCGGAACTTGGGTATTTTAAATTGAGTAAACTAGTCACACTCTCAATGATATTAGCTTCTTCATTATATGCTGGGGCGATGACGCTAATTCCAGGCAGTAAGTGATCGGTAAATAGCAGTGAATATTTACGTGTGGCGGCTAAGTTAATATGTTTTTTCGACCCTTTAAATGCGAAAAACAGCAACAACACGTAAATCACATTAATGATAGAAAAATAAAAGATTAAATAGATGTTCACATCAACGATAAAGGTTTGCAAAATGACGGTGATATCTATCGACAATAACTCATTGCCGTGTCTAATGACAAAGATGGTTGGAAACAACAATAGGTTTAGTGTTAACCACTTAAGTAACCAGCGAATCTTTTTGGGTTCAAACGGCGGTGTTTCTTTTGGTTTTTCTAAAATGGGTAAAGGCTGATAATCAAACGCTGTTAAAACACTAGAATTAAGATGCCGTTGGAAATGTACTTTCATGGTGTTGTTTTCTTCTAACGCCGGCTTTAAATGTTGAACAATGAATGATTGTAAGGTTATATCATGGTTATGGTTTAAAAATTCAATAAGTGGTTCAACCATGTTTTTAGTGACCATGTTCTTTAATATTTGCTTAATAATGTTGTCATCGATGGTTTCATATTTTAGTAAAATGTAATCGATTCGGTAGGCAAAAACATCGCTTAGCTTGGTTTGTTGGTACGTTGTCAATGCATTAAAGCGTTTAAGTAAATAATCAAGGTGTGAACGTTTTTGATAAACAAGTTCAGAAAGCGCCTCAACTCTTGTTTCATCTAAGGGGCTTTTGTCAAAGCCCTCAATCAATATTTTTAAAACCGATTTATCATGCATGTTCGATAACGCTAAAATCGCATAGTGTTTAATACGCTCATCTTCATGGGTAAGGTAAGGTTTGCTCGTTAATAATTCTGGGGTATGTTTTAAAAGATTTTTTAAAATATTGTTCATCAGTAAGTCAGTTTGTGCTTTTGTGTATGGGGATGACACCGTTAAGGATTGCAGTGTGTTGATCATATAACTTGTTAAAAAAGCATCGGCATGAAACCTAGCCATTGAAATGAGTCCTAATACAATGTCATAGTCCTCTTCTTGTTCATAGGAGGGAAAGTAAGGGTAAATCCGTTTATAGTTATCACCAAGTAACACACATAACCTTTCATGATAACGACTTGAAGAGCCTTTCAGTGATAATACAATTGGGTCAATCATGTGTGGTTCTAACCCGTATCTTAATTGCGAGATAAGACGTAATTTAACGGCTTCATTTTTTTCTTTTTTAAACCGTTCAAATAAAGCTGAATACGCGTCTTTTGTGCGTAATCTACCTAGATAAAAAGCGGCCATTTTCCGTTGATAAGACCTAAAAGCATTGAGTTGATGTTTCATGCGTTTTAAAAACTTTATATCAGTGATATCAGCAATGATTCGCTTGCGGACAGTTTCATCCATATGAATTTGTTCATCAATCTCAATCAAGGCTTCTAGTAACTTCTTTTTCGAAGTCGGTATTTCGATATTTTCACCATCAAAATACTTCTTAAAAACATAGGTTCGAATGCGTTTGGTATGACGCGCTTTTTTAACATGTTTTCTTTTTTGCCACAAAATCATAATCATTAACATGATGATAATGAGTAAAAAGAACGCTAAAACACCATATATAACGTGTTCAAACATCACATCAACCGCCTTTCACTCAAGCGATTAACAAACCCAATCAACTCTTCAGGGACAACTGGTTTTTTTAACACCACATCAACATCCAGTTCGTTGCAACGCTTAATCACATCTAAAGTTTTGTGATGTGAGGCGATGATAAAGGGGATATCTTTAAATTGTGGGTTATCGTTTAAGCGTTGTTTTAGTTGAAGGCCGTCTAATTTACTTAAATTTATTTCTGAGATGATGACTTCAATTGGGTGGTTCGTGATGATATCATAAGCATCATAAATGTCTTTTGCGATCAAACATTCATAATTAGCCCGTCTAAACATCATTTTCATCAAATTTTGATTGGTTTCATCTTCATCAATCAACAAAACGTTGCCTTCAATATGGTCGTCTTGGGCGTTATCTTTATCAATCAACTGTGCTAGGCCTTTCATCTTCGCTTGTTCTAAACGCATCGCGCCTGTTTCAATGAACGTATTGACTTTATCTTGTTTGGATAAGTCTTGATCAATTTCTGTTTGAGTGACGATACTTAATGATACTGACACCGGTTCAACAAACACCGTGGCATCTTTAACTGCGTTACGTAATTTCAACGCAAAAGCCTTAACGTAATCATAAGGCATGGTATGTTTATAGATGATTAAACCAGGCCCATCTTGTTTGAAAACAAGCGTTAAATCATGTTTAATTTGATCGATAACATAGACCAAATTTCTTAACGTTTCATTCCCGGTTTTAACACCATATTTTTTGTTAATTAAATTGAGTTTATCGATTTGTACAAATATTAAAGCACGCACATCAGATTGGTTTAACGGGGTGTCAACATCACCGATGAGTTGTTGTTTCAAAACAGATTCTTTATATAGTTTGGTGATTGGACATCTAAGAAGCTGATCAGCTGATGCTGCCATGGTTTCATACAACGTAGCGATTTCAGCCTGCAAATCAGTTTTTTCCTTGTCTAACTTGAATAATTTTTGTGCTTGATTGGTTAACTTACTTTTATAAATGTTGGGCATGTTGATGTTGTATAACCGGTTGTACTTTTTTACTAAAGGCGCCAATAAATTCAACCAAGTCATCCCTTTTTTCTGATAAATCAAATCAAAAAACGTGTTCCATAATTTGTAATCTTTAAGTGATGTTTGCACAATTTCTACATAAGGGGCTTTTTCTAATATGATGGGTGAATCTTTAAACACCTCAATAATCTCTTGCCTGTCAAAATAGGATTCTAACCGCTTTAACATATGGTTACAAATAGAAGGATAATTGTATTTTAAGTTTTTATCGTTTTTTCTTAAAATGACTTGCTGAGTATTGTAAAAGTCATAGCGTTTCACGCTTTCAATTAATGGTTTAATCATGTCTTTTAAAATGGGATACCCAAGTCTTGGATAAAGTTTATTCAGCTTTAAGCTGTGCAACTTTTTAAGAGCTTGACGCACAAAATCACTACTTGGTAACACCGATTCATGGAAACGATGGACGTGATCGCTCAATGATTTTAAATCACCAGGTTCATGCGGTTGTTGACTCATAAGATGATTGGTGAACAACGTACGTGTAGATGGTATGTAGGTTGTAAATGTTTCAGGAAACGGTAAAAACGGGGTTGGGATAAACTGAATGGTGGTCCCACTTGTTAAGGCATAGCTGTAATCAATGGTTTCGATTGTTTTAACAGGATAATCAAGTACGGTTTCTAGATAAGCTAGGCCTGATTCCTTAGCAATGATGGTACCGCTAAAACCCGCTTCAATGAGCAGTGAAAGTGATGAGATATTTAGCAAATCATTGGATTGTAAAATAATCACATCGAGTTGAGCGATGCTGATGTGCTTGGTTAAGGCTTTACTTAACTTAGCATAGTGATGTTTAGCCCCAGGGTCAATTAAAATATATGTTTCTTGTTCACTAAGAAGATAAGCATGTCGGTTTACCTCAGTTTCTAGTAACAATGGTTGAACACTTAGTGTACCCATAAGCTCCCCTCATTCATGTTTGTGTCTTATGTTTAGTATACATGAAATCATGAAAAAGCTAAATCAATCAACGGCATTCTTTTTTAAAATTCAAGCTTATATGAATGTGTTTAGCCTTTATGATGAGTTTAACTTTGCGCATGAAAAAACTGATATCCTTTTCAAGATATCAGTTTTATCATGCGTTTTTCTATATCGTTTTATAATAGTTTTAAGACCGTCATTTGATACTAAGGGGTGAAAAAAATGATATTTGGATTATGATGGTACACTGTTAGTCATGTAAGCAAAAAGTATGATGCTAACTTTAGTTGTTTAAGGTCGTGTGTTGATTTACATATGTTAATAATGATCGATATGGTTCATCATAATCTTCGTCCAAAGTAAGTTGTATGTTTTTAACAGGCAATGTTGGTAAAAGCGAACATTCGAAAGCTTGTTCATCTTCGTAAAAACGGTAGGCCCCATCTTGATGTTCATAACCTTTCGATTTGGTCAAAGGCATGCTTGCTAATGATTCGATGACCATGTCAAACCAATCTTTAAAAGCGCCTGTTTGTGATGCTTTTCTTTTTTCAGCCACACGTTTGATGGTTTTTTGTATGTTGCGTTGTTTGATATAAACAACCAATGGATTCAGTGGTTTGATGTGTGTGATGAGTTCTTTAAAATATTGTCTCATTTGTGTCTGAGTTAAGCCGTATTTCAACCATAAAACTTCATAGTGGTTTTGCAAAAATGCACCACCGTAAAGATATAAAGTTTTTTTATCATGTTGCTGAGCAAACTGTTGCCATAATGCAAAATATATCCGTTTAAAGGTCTTAAAATCAGCCTTATTAATTAACTGATGTGATGAAAACACCTCGTAAAACGGATCATCAAAACGTGGGCGTTTGACTTTTGTAAACGCCGTGATGATAACATCACCAAGTTGCATCGAAACGTTTTCGATGTCATTTGCCATGTGTGAAAACCGTGTTAACATCGTTTGGTATTCAGCGTGACTCATCACCGATAGATAGCCTGAATCAATGGGGTTAAGCGCCCCTTCTTCATATTGTTTGATGGGTCGATTAACTGTTAGGTCTTCACTGAGACGTCTTGAATAAACGGTTTTACCACTACCTGGTAAACCTTCTAAAAAAATGATATGGTGTGGCATGTTAAGCAGCACCTTTCTTTGATGTAAATGAATGTGGTAAATGCGGAGCAGAGACACGTTGGTTGCATGTTCATTTTTAGCATGGCATCTTGCTCACAAATGGTTTTCGTTTAGTTCATTGACGCACCCTGTGATTTAAACCAGTCAATGATGTTTAGATGATTTTCTAAATCTTTAAATTAAACAAGCGCCCCGCCCTTCATGACATATTGAATGGTATTTAAATGATTGATGTCTTCAGTAGGGTTTTCACGGCAAATAACTAAATCAGCCTTTTTACCCACTTCAATGCTGCCAATATCGTTTTGTAAACCAAGTAAATACGCAGCGTTAATCGTGGCTGTTTTCAAAGCATCCAATGCAGACATCCCATATGATTGATACAATGACAACTCACGGTGAAGCATGCCATGCGGCACATACCCAGCACCACTAGCCCCGGCATCGAC
>PWKX01000200.1 GCA_003559585.1 Mollicutes bacterium
GGCGATATTCATCAAAGAGTCACCATTAGTACCGAAGAGGTACGTGCGTTGATGTTTGTACAAGCCTTAGAACGGTTTAAAGCATACCCTATTTTTGGTACAGGCTTTGCGACTAGCGTGATTTATTCACCTCAACCGATGGGCATGGCGTGGTATCATTCAACCGTGTCTCAAGTGATTGGATCACTGGGTTTGATTGGTGTGATTACCTTTTTATACCAAGAGATGATTCGACTTTACACATTATTTGAAGTGCCACTGAAGTTTAATTTATTTGCACTGGTAGCTTTCTTTGGTTTTTCAGGCTATTCACTGGTAAACGTTGGATACTTTGTGCCTTTGCCTTATGTGGTGATGTTGCTGGTGATGTTCATGGTTGTTGAACGTTATAACCGAACCTTTACAGAACAACCTGCAACGCTTAAAAATGAAAAAGTTTCCCTCGATTTGCTTAAAGTTGACTCTTAAGCGTGGTATAATAAACTTGGTGATATAAAATGCAAAATTTATGCGATTACACATTATCTGAACTCGAAGCATACTTAGTCGAATCAGGTTTTAAAGCGTTTAATGCAAGACAAGTTTTTGAGTGGATTTATAAGAAAAAAGTAACTGATATAACAAAAATGAGTAACTTATCCAAATCATTAAGGGCGTATTTAGCGCAACACCATCATATTGATGGGTTAAAACTGTTCACTAAACAAGTCTCTAAAGACCAAACCACCAAATTTTTATTTGAGTTAGAAGATGGTCATTTAGTCGAAGCGGTTTTAATGAAACATGTTTATGGGATGAGTTTATGTGTGACCACCCAAGTAGGGTGTAACATTGGTTGTACATTTTGTGCCTCTGGGCTGAAAAAAAGAATTCGGAATTTAACACTCAGTGAAATGGTTAACCAGGTGCGGATGAGTGAAACTTTGGCTAATACTAAAATCACACACGTGGTGATCATGGGGACAGGTGAACCGTTTGATAATTACGATAACGTGATGCGTTTTATCCATGTGATCAATAGCCCTTATGGCTTTGAGATTGGGGCTAGACATATCACGGTATCAACGAGTGGTTTGGTGCCTAAAATCAAGGCGTTTGCACAGGCCAAAACACAAGTTAATCTAGCCATTAGTCTGCATGCCAGCAACAACAAATTAAGAAGTGCCTTAATGCCGATTAACTCTGTTTATCCGATTGAAACATTGATCGATAGTGTGAAAACCTATATTGCGAAAACCAACCGTCGTGTGACGTTTGAATACCTATTGTTAAAAGGGGTTAATGATACCATTCAAGATGCTGATCACTTAAGTGATTTACTAAGAGGCATCAACAGTTATGTGAACTTAATCCCCTATAACGCGGTGAAAGAATTTGATTATCAAGGCAGTGATGTTGCGACACAAAAAGCGTTCCATCAACGATTATTGAAACGTGGGATTACCGCAACTTTAAGGGAAGAGAAGGGTGCGGATATTGATGCCGCTTGTGGTCAGTTACGCGCCAATCATGCGAAGTGAGGGATTGGATGAGTATCACTGAAAACATTCAAAACACAACCAAACCTTGTGTTGTGATCACAAACCAAGCACATAAAGTGCATATTTTATCAAAACTACAAGCTAAGCGCATCATGAAACCGATTCAGTTTCTAACACCAAGAGACCTTTTTGACAAGGTCTTTTTCAAATTAAAGCCGCAAGCGATGTATACGTTAAGCAAAGTCTTAAATAAAAAACCCGCTATCATTGCAGCGTGGTTAGAATTCATCCCTTTTTTATCAAACAAGCATGCAAATATAGATGCCTTAACACCCTTGTTTGATTTAAGGGATGTTTTACATGACCATGATTTAATTGAACCCAATCCATTTAAAACCTTGCAATTTAACAATAAAGCTTTGTTTGTATATGGAACCTTTAAACAACCGTACATGACACCACTGTTAGACATGTTAGCGCGTGAACATAAAGTTGTGCAAATACCATTTGCTAAAAACAATGAACCGAAAGCAGAATTACTAACAGCACCTGATAAAGAAACAGAAGTAGTTGATATCGCTTTAAGTATCATCGAGGCGGTGCGCGGTGGCATCCCGTTAGAAGAAATCAAGCTGTTTAATGTACCAAAGAGCTACCAAACGGTGGTTAAACATGTCTTTGATTTATTTAACATTCCACTTTCGTTAAACGAGACAAATCCGTTGCTTAGTTTTCCGTTAACCCAAGCGTTTTTAAAACGATTAGAAAACACGCAAGAAACACATTTAAAAACAGCTGTTTCTCAGATTTTAGCTGATTTAAACCAAACCGTCGTCGATGCCACTTCTAAACACGTGCTTCAATCAATTCAAGCTGTGTTAAATCCTGTGGTTTATTATGTTGAACACGTGGAAGACAACTTGCCTTATATCCGTTATTTATTCGAACAAAAACAAGTTAGAAAACCTGTCATAAAACCGTCTGTTCAAGCCATACAAGCCGAACAGTTCAACCCTGATGCTGTGTCAGTTTTATTTGTGCCTGGCATGCATGAAGGGGGTAACTTTACCTTTATAGAAGAAAATGATTTAATAGATGAATCGGTGAAACAAACCATTGGTCACCCAACGGCTAAAGCGTTAAACCGTGATTTAATCGACCTATATACAACCACGTTACAAAAAGCACCACACGTGATTTATTCATATGCATTAAAAGATGAAGGTGGTCGCTTAGAACCATCCCCCGTCTTAACCGCGATGCATTTATCCACGCGTGCGGCGCATGCCATAGATGGTCAAGCATATAGTGATATATATGATGCTTTAAACATCAAACAAGATAAAGATCATTTTGATATCTACGGCATTAACACAGACAAATTAAAGGCTTATCATCATGTGTTTAAACCGTGGTTTAAACCATATGATAACCGGTTTACCGGTCTATCTAGATCAGTATTAGAAACACTATTGAATCATAAGCAGTTATCCGTCACAAAAACAGAGATGTTTTTTAATTGCCAGTTTCGCTTTTTATTAGAACATTTTTTGAAAATTACCACGATTGACAACCAACGAGCTTTAAATATTGGGAACGTATTTCATGATGTTTTAGAAAAAGATATGGATGCTAATTATGACGCACATCGTGTGCAAGCAGTGATCGATGAGATGTTAGACAAAGATGATACCGCGACACATAGGGACGCCTTCTTTTTAAAGCGTGCTTTAAAAGATATCAAACAGGTGTTAGCGATCATAAAAGCACAAGAAAGTCTTTCTCTTTTTCAGGTCGCTCACCGTGAATTACCTTTAAGTATTCCAATAAAGAACGGGTTTATTTTAAAGGGGAAAATCGATAAAGTAATGACAAAAGACAATCACGTGGCATTGATAGATTATAAAACAGGCCAAGCAACCTTAGATGTGCGTTTGGCTTATCACGGTCTTAAAGGACAGTTGTTGTTTTATGCGCTTTTATATGGCCAAACGCATGAAAACACATCTTACGCAGGGCTTTATGAACAACTGGTATTGCATCCGAAATTTAATAAAGACGACGGTGTTAACCGTGAGGAAGCCTTAGAAAACAAACTGAAACTAATCGGATATTCTACAAAAGAACAAGACGTTCTTGCTCGTTTTGACCCTTCGTTTGCTCAAAGTGAAATGATAAAAGGCATGCGGTTAAAAAAGGACGGCAGTACCTTTGATGCTAGGGCCAAAGTGATGGAAAAAGAAGATTTTGAAGCCTTTAAAATACGGTTAAACAATTTGCTTCATCACGCGGTTGATGAGATAGAAAAAGGCTCATTTACCATCAATCCTAAAACACAAGGCAATACCAACAGTTGTCAGTATTGTCCGTTTAATGATGTGTGTTATAAAACACCGCAAGATACGGTGAAATTATCTTCTTTTGACAAACCAGAAGATGTGTTTAACGCGGTTAAAAAGGAGATGGTGTAAATGAGTTTTAAGTGGTCTAAACACCAACAAGAAGCCATACATTCTAAGGGTCAAAACATATTGGTTTCTGCTGCTGCTGGCAGTGGTAAAACAGCTGTGTTAACTGAGCGTGTGATTCAAAAGCTTAAACAAGGTGTTGATATCAAACAGCTTGTTATTTTGACCTTTACCAACAAAGCAGCCCAAGAAATGCGCTCAAGAATCAGACAACATATTCAACAAGATGAGCGGTTGCACCATGTGTTAGCTGATTTAGAACAAGCCCATATTCAAACCTTTGATAGCTATGCGCTTTATATCTTAAAAACCTATGGGCATCATTTAAATATCTCTAAACGGTTAAACATGCTTGACCAAGCTGATGCTAACATCGTTAAATCGATGACGATGGATGCCCTTTTTCTTAAACGATATCAAGATGAAGACCAAGCCTTTTTAAACTTTGTCGATACCCATGCCACAAAAGATGATGCCACATTGATGGACGCATTGTTATCGATGTATGATCGCTTAGCCCTTAACCCTGATCGACATCAATTATTTGAACAACTTGAAAACACATATTTTACAAAAACACATTTTAAAGCGCTTTTCGCTCAGTTTAAAGCCTTGATTGTGACACAGTTAAATACCTTACACCGCGCTTATTTTTCCCTAAAAAATACCATCAGCCATTCTAAACTACTGACGATGTTGAAGGATGATTTTTCTTCATGGCCTTTGTGTGATGAAAGCATGTCTTATGATGCACTTAGAACCATGCTTCACAGCATTCAATTTAAAAGACAACCATCGGTTAAAAACGATGATTTGTTTGATCAAGAACGCGATATGGTTAAACCGTTGCGTGATGTGGTAAAAAGCTTGATCAGTGATTTGAAAGATGACACAAAAGCATCTGAAGAAACCCATTTTAATCGGTTCATGGCATTAAAATCTGATGTGCATGTGGTGGTTGATTTATTAAAATCCTTTGAAGCTAACTATCAAACGTACCAACTAGAAAACGAGCAATTTGATTTTTCTACAGTCGCGATGACGGCGTATGATTTGATCAACAGCGTCGATATTGTGAGAACCCATTTAACCAACAATATTCATGAAGTGATGGTTGATGAGTATCAAGATACCAATAAACTACAAGAGGCGTTTGTTGGTTTAATCACCGATGACAATGTGTATATGGTTGGTGATGTGAAACAATCGATTTATCGGTTTAGACACGCAGATCCTAATATTTTTGTACAAAAATATTTATCATACAAAAACGCCGCAAAAGGCACCGTGATTGATTTAAATGAAAACTACCGAAGCCGTGAAGGTGTTTTAAACGACATCAACCATGTTTTTGAACATACGATGGATCAAAAACTAGGTGGCATTGATTATGACCAAGCACAACGTCTTAATTATGGCAATAAAACGTTTGATGACCATCAAGACCCATCGGTCTCTTATGGCATCAACATGCATACTTATGAAAAGGATGAAACAGAAACATTGAGCAAACATGAAGTTGAGTTTTTTAAGTTAGCCGCCATCATTAAAGATAAACTAAATAAGAAACATTTAATTAAGGATGGCTCAAAAATGCGTCCGATGAGATATGGAGATGTGACGGTTTTAATTGATAAAAAAGCCCGTTTTGATTTAGCAGCAAAAATCTTTGCTTATGAAGGGATACCACTGAAAGTTCATCAAAGCGATGCTTTTTTGTATCAAACCGATATGATGGCGTTAAAACAACTATTAACCTTGGTGGTATCTTTATACGATCAAACGGTATTTGATGGTCAGTTTAAACATGCTTTTATGAGTGTCACACGGTCGTTTTTGTTTGCATACGACGATGATATGATTGTGCGTCAATTTTTAAAGTTTCCTAAAACGTTAACCAGTTGGAAAGATTTATTATCGAGGTTAAACGATGACTTTTCTGAGCTTCATGCCTTATTAGAATACGGGGTAAAAGAAGGACGGTTTCAACCGCTTGATGTGATGATTGAATCGATGTTTGACCGTCTAGATTATAACCGTAAAGTGTTGTCACTTTTTGGGACAAAAGACGCATTGTATCGTAAACACTATTTATTGGAATTATCAAAAAAACAAAGTGAACTTGGCTTTAATATGAAACAATTTGTGATGTATTTTGACCGTCTTTTTAAAGCCGAACAAGATATCGAAGTCACCTCAGCTTCCGATTTTTCAGCAGATCAAGTCAATTTGATGACCATGCATAAATCAAAAGGGTTGCAGTTTCCGGTTGTTATGATTGCTGGTTTAGATACCACTTTTCAAAAACAAACATCCAACATGGTTATTGATGATGATTTCGGCATGATCATGAAGGTTGATGATGAAGGTTTAACCCCAACGTTTTTAGAGACGTTGTATAAACACAAAGAAAACGACGCAACCATTTCAGAGAAATTGAGGTTGTTGTATGTGGCTTTAACCCGAGCAGTTGAAGAGGTTCACTTGGTACTTGAAGCACCAGAAGAAGAACTAAAGCCACAGGACTTACTGCCTTATTTAGAGCGCGCACAGTTTAAATCGTTTCGCGACGTGTTAAATTCGGTTTCAGGGTATTTCAGTCAATTATCTACGCCGTTTGATTTTCAGGCATTCGCAGATAAACGCAACTATGATATAGAACAAACGCGTCAGGTTTTACCAGAAAACCCGAAACCGAAAAAAACATATCAGCCTTTCGCCGTTGACAAACAAACACAAAAAACAGTCCGGTTTTCAGGGGGTGTTCAAACGTTTTTAGAAGCGGATGCATTGGCTGCGATTCAATACGGGAACTTACTGCATGACGCTTTAGAACACATTGATTTTGAGCGCGTTGATGAGAGTTTAGCTGCCATACCGCTTGATGAAGAAAGCAAACGTTATTTAAAACAATTTTTTGATTTAGACCTTTTATACCAAGAACCACTGTTGTCGGTTTATAAAGAATTTCCATTTGTGGTGGAAAAAGAAGATACCTTTTCACAAGGGTTTGTGGATTTGGTGTTAGAAACACCTACAAAAATGATGGTCATCGATTATAAGTTAAAACATATTGATAACCCTGCTTATGATGCGCAAGTTACAGGCTATTGTGATACCTTGAGAACGTTCCAAGATAAGCCTGTTGAAGGGTATTTGTATTCGATCATTGAAGGCACGATAAAACAGGTTGTTTAAAGGAGATAAACGATGATAACCTTTGATAAAGTAAGCAAGCATTATCAACACGAATGGGGTGTAACCAAAGCCCTTGATGAGGTGAGTTTTACCATAAATCCCTTAGAGTTTGTGGTGGTTTTAGGCCCCTCAGGTAGTGGTAAATCGACGATGTTAAACTTGATGGGTGCGCTTGATCAAGTCACCGATGGAAAGATTCAAATTCAAAAACAAACCATCAGTGCCTATCAAGAAAAACAGCGGTTATATTTTAGAAGACATCATGTTGGGTTTGTGTTTCAAGAATATAATTTGTTAAACACATTAACTGTGGCTGAAAACATTGAAATGGTCGCTCATATTTCTAAAGACCCAGAAACGGTGGACGATGTGTTAGATTCTGTGGGCTTAAAAGCGCATAAAAATAAATACCCACACGAGCTATCTGGTGGTGAACAACAACGTGTATCCATTGCAAGAGCGTTGGTTAAAAAACCGCACATTTTACTGTGTGATGAACCAACAGGTTCACTAGATGAAGATGTGGCTAAGCAAGTCCTAAAGGTGTTAAGATCATTAAAGAAAAAACACGGTACCACAGTGGTGTTTATCACCCATAACGTGGCTATTTCTGAAATGGCAGACCGTGTATTAAAACTAAATTCTGGTCAATTGGTTGAAAACAAAACACACCCATCACCCAAGGCCATCGACGACATAAGGTTTTAACAATGATTGATAAGCATGTTAGACGTAGTTTTTCTAAAAAAACCTTAACCCTTTTATTGCTTGGGATTGTGATCGCGTTGTCTTCTTTTGTCTATACGGCTGTTTTTCATGGTGCTCAGGCAGTAGAAGATGCCACGTTGCCTTACTTAGAAAGAACCAATCAAGAAGATTTTATGTTTGACATTAATCCGTTTTTAAGTGACGATGAAAAGACGCTTGTATTAGATACGTGTGGGTTAACCTCAAGAGATTTAGACGCTTTATATCTTGAGGATTGGTCGTGTTTTAACACGGTACTTTCTCAGCGTAAAGCATTCTTAGAAACACAACTTGATGTCTCGCTTGAACTAAGGTTATTTAGTGATGCACATATCGAAATGAATGATGAATCACATCGCGTGCGTTTTTTTAAAGACGCGCGTGCGATTAATTTAAGTGAAATAACAGATGGTCAAGCACCGCAAAACATTGATGAAATAGCAATCTTAAAACATTATGCGCTTCATCATGATTTAACCATTGGTGATGAGATCACC
>PWKX01000047.1 GCA_003559585.1 Mollicutes bacterium
CAATGATGTTTTTTTTCTCAGCTTTTTCAATGACTTTTAAATCACGTTTAAGATAAGCACCGCGGCCATGAGCTTTTCCTGTTTCATCAACAAAAACCTCATTTTGCTTGTTTTTAACGATGCGCATTAAGTCTTGTTTTTCCAGTTGTTCACCAGTCACAATACATTTTCTTAATGGTACTTTACGTGGTTTCTTCATCGCCATCATCTCCGTATGTTTCATCGATTGGACGGTAGTTGATGCCTTGTTCTTTGGCATCACTAACAGATTTGATGTCTATTTTCCAGCCACTTGATTGCGCGGCTAAACGAACGTTTTGTCCCTTAGAACCAATCGCACCGGTAAAGTCTTCATCTAAAACGATCACCAACGCTGTTTTGTCTTTTTGATTCGGGTTGATCGCCACAATTCTAGCTGGTGCAAGCGCATCTTGGATGAGTTCAACCGGATCACTTGACCAACGGTAAAAGGAAATACGTTCACCTTGTAAGGCTTCTTCGACTTCTTTTTTACGGTTTGAATCACGACCCAAACAAGCACCGACTGGATCTACGTTTTCATCGTGTGAATAAACCGCTATTTTACTACGAGAACCTGCATCACGCGCAAGACCCATGATTTCAACCGTTCCATCCATAATCTCAGGAACAACTTGTTCAATCAAGCGTTTCACTAAATTACGGTCTGTTCTAGATACAAACACCTTTGGGCCTTTGGTTGTCATATCAACTTTAGTGATATAGACTTTTAACTTCCCGCCAATGCGTGCGTTATCTGATTTTAGTAACTCTTTTCTCGGCAAAGATGTTTCTAAATCATGCGTTAAATCTAATGTCACAAAGTCTTTATTGAGTCCGACAATCTCTGCGGTGATCATTTCATTTTCTTTTTCTTTAAAGATTTCATAAATCTTTTCACGTTCGAGTTGTTTTAACCCTTGTGTTAAGATTTGTTTGGCACTAACAGCTGCAATCCGACCAAAATCTTTAGGGGTGATGTTTTCAGTGAGGGTGTCACCAACTTTAATCCGCTTGTTACGATCACGGGCATCATTTAAAGCCATTTGCGTGCTATCTTCAGGCTCATCATCAACGACCAAATAATCTGCGTATAAATTGATTTCATCTTTTTCTTCGTTAAACTCTACCCGCGCGTTTTCACTGCTATGGTATTCTTTTTTATATGCATTTAGCATACCGCGTTCTAATATTTCTAGAATTTTTTCTTTATCAAGGTCACGCTCTTCTACGATCACTTGTAGCGCTTTGTAAAAATCTTTTGCTTTCATCGTGATTCCTCCTAAAAATCAACCGCGAGTCGGATTGATTCGATATCAGTTTGGGCAATGGTTAAGGTTTGGTTGGTGCTTTTATCTAAGATAACCACATCGGCCTCATCAGCTTTTACTAGGGTGCCTTCATAGGTTTGATCCATGGTTTTAATGTGCACAAATTTACCAATCGCCAGCTTCATGTCATCTAAATGTCTAAGCGGGTGCTCGGCCCCAGCACTCGTCACTTCTAACATGTAGGCTTGTTCAATTGGGTCGTGTTCATCCATAAGCTGTGAGACACGTTCGCTCACTTTCACACAATCATCAATCCCGACTGGTTTGGTGTGGTCGATCTCAACAGTCAAAACATAATCGCCATCACGCTTTTTAAACTGCACATCATAAAGGTAGTAATCAAGCGATTCTACAGCTTCTTTTACAAGTTTTTTAATGTCATCCATGTTATCACTCCTTGGTTGGCATAAAAAGAGTGGGTCTCGACCCACTCTTCTAACCCATATGCAATAACATTTTATCATAGAGCCGCAAAAGATGCAAGAGCTTTCCTTATTTAAGGCTCGAAGGCAACATCGCATACATGATGATACTGCCAGCGATTGAAACGTTTAAACTATCGATGGTTTTCATTGGAATCATGACGGTTTGATCAAGGGCCTGTAACGTCTCTTCTTTGAGACCTGAACCCTCATTGCCCAAACATAAACAATACGGTGGTTTAACCGGTTTTGGTGCCGTAGCATGATTGGTTAAGGCTGCCCCAATCATTTGTAAACCTGGATACATGTTTTTTAAGGCCTTAAAATCGTGTTGAGCGATGTTTAAATGAAAGATTGCGCCTTGTGTACTTCTTAAGACTTTAGGGCTATAGGGGTCAGCACACTGGTCTAAAACGACGGCATCAAAATTGAAAGCCAAGGCACTTCTAAGTAACGTGCCGACATTGCCAGGATCTTGGATGTGTTCTAAAAACAATACTTTATCACCTTCAATAGGGCTTGTTTTTATGCGGGCTATTCCAGCGGCTGGTGGTGGGTTTTTCGTATCGGTTAGATGTTTCATCACATGCGGTGTGAGGATGTGGGCCTCCGGGTATAAAGGATCTGCCTTCAACAAAAAAACCGATTCCAACACCCCTTGTTTTTGGGCTTCTTCTAGTAAATGAAACCCTTCGATTAAACACCGTTTGCCTTGATAACGGTATTTTTTCATGTGGTATTTCTTACTTTGTTTGATGAGTGGGTTATGAACAGAATTAATCAAGGGTCCTCACCACCTTTAAAGCGTCTTCAACGGTTAAGCCGTGGTCGGTAAGTTTGATGACATCATCTTGATGGATGCTCAAGGTTTTAATATTGGCCACGGTCTTGTTGATAAGCTCATCCATATCAATTAGTTTTTCATACCTTAAAGCGTAAAACACACGTGGCGATGTGGCCACTTGTTTAGGTACATACACCGTACAACAATCTTCAAACGGTTGAATGGATATCTCATAGGTTCCAATCATCCTAGCTATCCGCATGATGTCGTTTTTTTCCATGATGGCCAGGGGTCTTATCATCGGTAAACTAACCGCATGATCGGTCACTTTCATGCTTTCTAAGGTTTGTGAAGCGACTTGACCAATTGATTCACCGTTAATGAGAACTGGAATATGTGTTTGATGCGCTTTAGCCTCTGCTATTTTAACCATCATGCGGCGCATCATGGTAATCATGTATGGTTCAGGCATCTTGTTAAGCAAACTGGTATGAACACGCTCAAAGGGCACCATGTGCAATTTGATGGTATTGTTGATGCCAAACTGTGCAAGTTGTTTGGCTAAATCAATCGCTTTTTGAGCGCTTTCAATCGACGTTAATGGGGTTGATTCAAAATGCATAAGTTCAACTTCAATGCCTTTTTTCATCGCCAAATACGCGGCTACCGGTGAATCAATGCCACCAGATAACAAACACAAGCCTTGACCCATCGTTCCTAATGGGAAACCTTTCATCCCTTCAATCACTTCATGGTATAAAAAGGCGTGGTCTTGTCTAATCTCAACATGCAATACAGTATTTGGCTCATGCATATCAGCCGTTAGATGGGTGGTGTTTTTCAACACATAACCCCCAACTGTTTTGGAGATTATTTGTGATGAGATTGGAAACCGTTTATCGGCACGTTTGGTCTCAACTTTAAACGTCGATGGGCCTTTAATGTTTTGCATCATGGTTAAGGCTTCTTCTTGAATGGTTTCCATTGTTTTATCTGTTTTCACCATCGGTGAAAAACTCAATAAGCCTGGCACCATTTTCAACCGTTTAATGATCGGTTGTGCTTGTTCACCATTTAACAGCACATATAATCGGTCGTGGTGGGCTTTGATTTCAATGTTGGGATTATCAAGTTTTTCTTTCACGCGCAAACGGGCGGTTTTGATGAATCTTTTTTTGTTGTGTCCTTTTAAGACGAGATCGCCGTAGCGAACTAAAATACGGTCTATCATTATTTTCACCTCAAGTTCGTTCTTATTGTATCATATCTATTGCTTTTTTGATGGATTTTTAATATCATTTTTAGGAGGTGATTTGTATGTTTGTTCCTGTAGAAAAAGCTGACAATAAAGAAGATAATTATCGGTTGTTGTTAGAGTATTTGCCATATTATATCAACCGCACCGATCCGTGGTATACAACCTTAGCAAATGCCGCTGCTGTTTTGCGTTATTTTATCGATGAGGTTAACTGGATTGGTTTTTATATCCGTCAAGATCAGATGCTTTATTTAGGCCCATTTCAAGGATTGGCTGCGTGTACACAAATTCAGATCGGTCACGGTGTGTGCGGCCAAGCCGCTCAGCAAAAATCGACCCTCCGTGTTGATGATGTTCATGCTTTTGATGGTCACATTACTTGTGATGCGGCTAGTGAAAGTGAAATTGTCTTACCAATCATGAAAGATGAGACCTTATTTGGGGTCTTAGACATTGATGCACCTGTTAAAAACCGTTTTGAAGCGGTTGATCAAGTGTTCTTAGAAAAAGTCGTGGCACTTTTGGTTGACTTTCTTTAAGCATTATCATATAATAGTCCCGCATGCGTAATAAAGGCAGCTTAACAAGCCGTGTTGTGGTAACTGAATGGTCCTTAAGTTTTAAGGGAACTGAGTAGTCTCTGCTGGCGAGATGAAACGTCGTAAACCGTTCTGTCCTCAAGACACTTGTGACTTTCTTTTAACGCAAATTTTGCAAAGGAGGAATACGTATGGCTCGTTATACTGGTCCACAATGGAAAATCTCTCGTCGTTTAAAGTATTCGACGTTAGAATCTGGAAAAGAACTTGGTAAGCGTCCTTACCCACCTGGCCATCATGGTCAGCGTCGTAGTAAATTAAGTGAATATGCCCTTCAGCTTCAAGAAAAACAAAAGGTGCGTTTCACGTATGGTCTTAATGAACGTCAGTTCAAAAGAACATTTGATGACGCTAATAAGTTAGAAGGTCGTCATGGTGAGAATTTCTTATTCTTACTTGAAAGCCGTTTAGACAATTTAGTGTTCCGCGCTGGGTTTGCAAAAACCCGTCGTCAAGCACGTCAATTTGTTAACCATGGTCATTTCTTGGTTGATGGTAAAAAAGTTGACATCCCTTCATACCGTGTGAAGCCTGGTCAAACGATCACACTTCGTGAACGTTCTGAGAAGTTAAGCATCATCACTGACAACTTAGAAAACGCAGTTGAACGTTTAGACTTTGTTGATTTTAACGCAGAGAAAAAATCAGCTGTTTATAAACGCTTCCCTGAACGCCGTGAAGTTTTACCAGAAATTAAAGAAACGCTCATCGTTGAATACTACAACAGATAATCAAACTTAAGCGCCTATTTTAGGCGCTTTTTTTTATGACTCATTTGAAGATAAAAAAATCGTCACCTAACTCTAGGTGACGATTGTTTTTATGTGTTAGGATTGGCTGCTTCTACGAGCGTTAAAAAGTCTTTAGCACTGAGTGATGCACCGCCAACTAAGGCGCCATCGATGTCACTTTCAGCCATTAAAGCATCGATGTTTTCTGGTTTAACACTGCCGCCGTATAAAATACGAACGTCTTCTGCCACAGAAGCGTTATATAAGCTACTGATCACCTTACGAATATTTTTGATGGTGTCATTGGCTTGTTCTGGGGTGGCGGTTTTACCAGTGCCAATCGCCCAGATTGGTTCATAAGCAATGATGGTGTCTCTAATTTGTTCCGCGCTTAAGCCTTTTAAACCAGCTTTGATTTGAGCGCTGATGTGAAGGTTGGTGTCGCCTGATTCACGAATCTCTAAAGATTCACCAACACACACAATCGGTGTTAAATCAAACCGTAGGGCTTGGTGGGTCTTTTTATTAACAGAACTGTCGGTTTCATTGTAATATTCGCGGCGTTCTGAGTGTCCTAAAACCACATATGACACACCGATGTTTTCTAGTAAAGCCGCTGATACCTCACCGGTAAAAGCGCCTTCGGTTGCTTCGTGCATGTTTTGTGCACCAATTCTTAAATGATCGCCTTGTCGTTTGACTAAATCACGTAAGACAGGGCTTTGCGCACAGATTACGGTTTCAACAAATTCTTTATTGGGCACTTTAACATTAATATTAAAGATAAACTGCAGCGCTTCATCCCGTGTTTTGTGCATTTTCCAGTTACCTGCAATGACAGGTTTTCGCATGGTTAATACCACCTATTCTAATATTTTTTCAATTTCTAAAATGACGTTTTCAGCGTCATCGCCATCGGCAATCAACGTGACGTTTTCACCACTTGGGACGGCTAAACTCATCAAACCAAGCACACTTTTAGCATCAACCGTCTGATCAGCGTATTCAAGTTTAACATCCGCTTGAAAATTAGAGGCAACATGAACAAGCTTAGCAGCGAGTTGTGCGTGCAAACCTGCGGTGCTTTGAATCAAGATTTCCTTTTTCATAGGTCATCATGTCCTTTCTATTACTTATGATAAGTCGTCGATGGCAGCAATCCCTGGAAGGACTTTGCCTTCAAAGTACTCTAAACTAGCGCCACCGCCGGTTGAAATGTGTGTGATGTCATCTTCATAGCCTAAGCTGATAGCCGCGGCTGCTGAATCGCCACCACCAAGAATGGTGATGGTGTCTTTAAGTGATGCTAAAGTTTCTAAGATGCCAAGGGTCCCTTTGGCAAAGTTTTCCATTTCAAATACGCCTACTGGGCCGTTCCAAACGATTGTTTTGGCATCTTTTAAAAGGCTTTGATAGTGTTCAAGCGTTTTTGGACCAATATCAAGACCCATTTCATCTGGCTTGATATCATCCTTATCAGCCACACGAATCGGGGTATCGTTTTTAAATTCTTTTGATACTTTGAAATCATCAGCAAACACAAGTTTATCTTTCCCTTTTTCTAAAAGACGTTTCGCTAAATCAAGTTTATCATCCTCAACGATGCTGGTGCCAATTTCATAGCCTTGTGCTTTTAAGAACGTATAACTCATACCACCGCCGATTAATACTTTATCAGCGATATCTAGTAAGTTTTCAATCACACCGATTTTATCTGATACTTTCGCACCACCTAATATCGCATAAAATGGTCGATCAGGATGTTCGATGGTCCCACCGATAAACTTAATCTCTTTTTCTAAGAGCAACCCTGCGGCCACTTCTGACATGTTTGACGCGATGCCAACGTTACTGGCATGCTCACGGTGAGCGGTTCCAAACGCATCGTTGACAAACACATCACCAAGTGAAGCCCAGTAACGACCTAACTCAGGGTCGTTTTTCGACTCTTTCTTACCGTCGATGTCTTCAAAACGGGTATTTTCAAACATCATCACATCACCAGCTTGCAAGGATGCCACAGCGGTTTCAAGTTCAATACCACGTGTATGTGGTACAAATTTAACAGGACGGACCAGTTTTTCACTTAACATCTCAGCCACTGGTTTTAATGATTTGCCTGCTTTGTCTGCCTCTGTCTTAACACGCCCAAGGTGTGAAAAAAGAACAACCTTAGCGTTGTTTTCAATTAAAGATTGAATGGTTGGCAAAGCTTGACGAATACGATTATCGTCTGTGATTTCGCCTGCGTCATTCATCGGTACGTTAAAATCTACACGCACCAAAACGGTTTTCCCTGTGACATTGATGTCACGAATGGTTTTTTTACTCATGTGTACATAGCTCCTTCAATCATAATAGTCGTACAATACATATTCATTATACTAGAAAGTCGACATCTTTTCCATGAAGGGTGTTGTCTGAAAACATTTTCTTTTTATTAAAACGCTTTCATACTTGTAGTTTAAAGAGTTCTTCTGATAAATGTTCGGCTCGTTTAATTTTACGCTTCAACGATTCATAGTTGAGGTGTAAATGAATGTGTGTTAAATCATTAAAGATGATGGTCGTTTGCCCAAAACAATGGGCTTTTATCTTAAGAATGCCATGGATATTTATCAGTAAGCTTTGTGGGTCTTGTTTTCGGTGTGTGCGGATGAAGCAAAGCGTTTCATCGATGTAAACTGGGATATTGCGTTTAAAACAAGTCGATTGCTCAATCGCTTTCATTCGCCCGCCATAGGTCGTGAGTTCACCTTTAAGTAGTTGATTCATCAGGTGTATGTATGAGCCTTTAAACGTTATTGTTTGCTTAGTTGTGATGATGTGAAACCCTTCTGCAGATGGTTGAATGTATAACACCACCATAATCACCCCGTTATGATGATACGCAGTAATGGTTGTTTTTATAAAAAAAACACCCACAAATCTGTGGGTGTTTGACATTAAAGGGATGTATATAAGTCAGTCAAGTGCTCTGGGGTAAAGCCGAAAGATTCAACAACCGATTGGCCGTTGCCGCTTTTACCAAAAGACGTTAAGCCTTTAACGTTTTTCGCATAACGGTACCAAATATGTGGGCTACCTAACTCAATGGCTAGACGTTTATCACAGTTAGATGGTAACAC
>PWKX01000022.1 GCA_003559585.1 Mollicutes bacterium
ATTATGGCAGTGCGGTTGGATACGCGCTAAAGCATATTGATTCAGTGATGGTTTATCTAGAAGACGCTCGATTAGAAATTGATAATAACCGCGGTGAACGTGCAATCAAACCATTTGTGATTGGTCGTAAGAACTGGCTCTTTAGTAACACACCTAATGGTGCATACGCTTCGTCAATCTTATATTCCATCGTTCAAACGGCGATTTTAAATCAAATTAATCCCTATAAGTACATTTCACATGTCCTTCATATTTTGGCGAACACCAAAATCAATGAACTGGATTTAAATACCTTAACACCATACAATGAAGCCATTAGACAAAAATTTTCTATGAACAGTCCCCAGTGATTCCACTAGGGACTTTTTTATTTTGTCTAGACGTCCTTCAGTTGACGCTTACATAATACTGAGTCTTTTTTCATGAATCTTTGTATGAAGCGCGGATGCTTTTGATTGTTTGTCGCATGTCTTTTTCTAAACTTTTTTTGACGGCTTGTTCGCGTTTACTTTGAGATTGCGTGACTTTGTGCAGAAGTTGTTGGTAGGTTTTAATCGTTGGTTCTAAGATGGCATCTAAGCGCTGTTTTTGTTTATCAAGGGTGTACATGTTTGTATTAATTTGTTTTTGGTAATCGTTTTTTTGGGCGGTTTTTTCTTGCTTAAAGGTTTGTTTTAAATGCTGTTTGGTTTGTTTGTGTTGTTTGATTAAACGTTTCTTAGATATCTCGGGGCGGTTGCTTGTTTTGATGGTTTTTGCTTTTTCATGATGTTTGTCTAAAAAGGCTATTTTGTCATTTTCAACGTCAGCTAACGCTTCAGCCATTTGTTTTTCAAGGGCGGTTATGTGGTCTTGATAAGCTTTTTGTTCGTCAGCTTTTTTAGCTTCAATGGTAGAGATTTCTGCTTGGTTTTCAGCGTTAGTAAAGAGCTTGTCTTGTTTGTCTTTTAACGCTTTTAAGCGTGCTTTTGGACCTTTTACCTTGTCTTCATACATCGCTTTTGCTTCTTCGATGGCCTCATCTAGACGCTCTTTCGCCGTTGATGTCGCTTCTTGTTCAATGTATGGCGCCAGTGAGGTTTGTTCAGCTTGGGCTTTAAACTGTCTTAGTTTTTCTTCGTTAACCTCTAACATGCTTTCAAAGGTTTCAACGGTTTTTTCATAAATCTTTTTCGCATCTTCACGGGCATGTGACGCGCGTTTTTTAGCGCGGTCAATGTGTGATTGGTAGCGTTGGACGGTTTCGTTTTGTTTTTCTAAATGGTCAATCTCATCAAGCTTTTCGCGGTATTGTGCTTTGATGGCTTCTTGTTGGGCTTCAAGGGCTTTTTTGTCTTTGTCTTCAGTGAATAAAGCCAGTTTGTAGGCTAAGTCTTCTAATTTACGGTCACGTTCTTTAATGAACTCTAAGCGATCGGTTTTATATGGTTGTTGGTGTTCAATGAGTTTTTCTTCCGCATACGCTTGTTCGCGTTTTAACGCTTGGTCGATGTTGTCTAATCGTAAGTTGTATTCACTCTCAGCGTATTTTAATTGCTGTTTGGCAAAGTTGATTTGACTCTTAAGCGTGGTCCCAACCATTGCTTCATTCACGTCGTGTCCAACATCTAAGCGTTCAGCTTGGGCTTTGGTTAAATTCATTTCACTGTCGTATAAGGCTTGAATTTTAATGAGTTGTAACTCATGTTCTTTATCGGCCAGTTCAATGCGGGCTTGTTCGTAGATCATATCGTTTTTAATGGTTTCTTGTTGGCCTAATTGCTCAATGTTGGTTTGTTTGGTGGTGTCGGTTAACGCTTTGTCATAGGCCGCTAAGGTTTGATGGTGTTTGATGGTTAGGCTGTGTTTGTCAATGGCGGTTAATAGTTTTTTCTTTAAGCTGCGTTGTTCGAAATATTTAAGTTTTAGCGCTTTACTTAAGGTCATTTGAGCGTCTTTGTAGGTGTTTTTAAGTTCATGGATTAATGTGGCGCTACTGATTTGTTGTTCGATGATCATATCGTGTTTATCAAGCATGATCTCATGCATGTGTGTCATGAAAGATAGGGCTTGTTCAAATAACTTAAGCTGGGCGTTAAAGACTGTTTTTAAATAATCAACCAACGCCTGGTTAAAGGTTTTATCTTTGTTTAGCGATTGATAATCTTCTTTTAATTTAAACAATTCGCTTGAATCTTGTTTGGCCATTTGTGCTTTGGCTTTTTCAAAGCGAAGCGCTGTGCGTTTTCTTTCAAAGTCAATCTCGGTGTTCATCGCTTGTTTGATGAGTTTTTTACGTTGGGTTTTAACTAAGGTTTGGGCTTTATCTTCGAGCTTTTCACTCATCAGTTTTTGATTGGCTTTGATGCGTTTATTGTAGGTTTTAAGCAGTGCTTTTAAGGTGTCTTCTTGCCCTGTTTTCTCAGCGTAAATGATTTTGATTTTAAGTTGTTGGATGTCATCCTCTAAGGTGCTTTTGGCGTCGGTTTCTTTTTTGATTTTCTTTTGATGTTTACGCGTTAAGTCATTTAAGGTATCTTCGTAAATGGATTGCAGTTTAACATCAAGGTCATTGAGGGTTTCATCACGGGTTGTTTTTAGGTTTTGTTCGTCTTCTTCAAGGCGCGTTATTCTGTTCGTGATGGTTTGGTTTAAGCGTTCATCTAAACTGATGTCTTCAGTTTGTTCGCTATGGAATAAGTGATGACGGTCATTGAAAACAGCGGTCAGTTCAGAAACCGACTCAAGCATTGATGTTTGTGTTTTGTGTAAGGTTTGGTTAAACGCGTCTAAATCTTGAATGAGGGTTTGATTTAAGGGTGCTTTCATGTCGAAATAAGCCCAAAGATTGTCTGTGAAATCGGTTAGAAACGTTAATAAGGGCTCTTGGACTTGTTTGGCGTATGGGGTTAAGACATCTTCAGAGGCTAAGGTGTCTTTTAAGGTTTTAAATAACGTGGTTTCTAAGTGTTTAATGGAGATGTTTTCGCGTGTGTTTACAAACGAATCAATGTTTTCACGGCGAATGGATTGTAAGGCCTCAAAGATTTTGTTTTTACTATCGATTAAGGCGTTTAGCTGTTTCATGCTGGTTTCGTGTTCTTTATCATTGATGCCTTTTTTTAACCGTGAAATATCCGCATTTAAAATGCGCAGTTTTTCTTGGGATTCCTCAAGCCGTTTTTGATGGGCTGATTTTAGTTTTTGATTGGCATCAACCACATCGCCGATTAAGTCTTGCAATAATTGACTTTCTTTTTGCAAGTCTTCATCGATCAGTTTGGATAAGTTGGTCAAAGTGGGGTTTGATACATCGTATTTATCGGCCATGGGAATCCTCCTTTCTATTGCTTTGTGATGTCTTCTTTAATGTGCTGAATGTAGTCGTTGAATTGTTTGAAATCATCATCAAAGACTTGTTCAGCACTCTGGGTGTTGATGTGTTGTTCGGGCATGAAGTTCGCTTGAATCTCAGTTAGGTTTTTGGCTAAATCATCATGGAATTGACTGAAGGTATCATAAAGGGTGGTTTCTTTATCGTGAATGGTTTTGTTTAAAGCATCTAAGCGGGTTGTTTTTAAACGCACAGTATCGTTTAATGAGCGAAGGGCTTTATCAATGTCGGTTTCTAAACGGGCTTTTGAGGATAAAATTTGTGTTTCATAATCATCGGTGTCTTTGGTTAATGAAGCTTTTTCTTCCTCTAAAGCGGCGTTTGTTCTCTCTTTAATCAAGTTAATATCACGTTGTTCACGGTCATATACGTATTGATAGTGTTTATCGGCTTCTTCGTGTTTTTCTTGTAAAGATTGCTCGATGTCTTCGATGGATTTTTGAACGTGGTTTAAGGTGAAGGTGTATAATTTTTCTGCGTCTTCTAAGCGCTCATGGATGATGTTGATTCTTGAGGCGTAGTAGGTTTTAATGCTTTCTATCTTTTTTGCTTTTGTGTTTTGAAGGTTGGTTTGTTCGGTTTGATTGTTGGCCGCAAACGTCGCATCTAGTTGATCAAGGGTGTCTTGATAAGTGTCTTTTTGATCATAAAGCTTATCGGCTTCGTGTTTGATGTTTTCGCGGTCGATCAATAAAGGTTCAATCGCTTGTTTTTGTTTTTGTTTATGGGTTTGTTTGTGGTCTTGAAGTGCTTTTTCTTGTGTTAAATGCAATTGTGTTTGTTCGGCTTCTAAGGGTTTTAAAGCCGCTTGGTGGCGCTCGGTTTCTTTTTCTATGGCTTGTTTTTTAGAGTAGGTTGCTTTATCGAGTTTTTTCTGGTCGCTTGTTGTGAAGGGTTCAAACAAAGCTTCAATTTGGGTGCTGGTTTCTTCATAATGTTTTTTGATGATGGTGGTGATGTCTTTTAGCATGGTTTCAATGTGTGTTTTTAAGGTGTTAAACTGCAAGGTTTCTTTTCGTTTAAGCAGCTGATAGGGTTTGGCTTGTTTGGCTTCAATTGTGGTTTTAATGGCATTGGATTTTTGTTTGAGGGTGTCTAGTTGTTTTTGTTGTTGTGCCGTTAGTTTTTGCGTTTGAGCCCTGGGATGGCCCTGTTGTTCAAGGGTTTGTTTTTTCTCGGTATAAATGTGGTCATACGTCACCTCAAGCGCTTGTTGGCAGGCGTCAATAAAGTAAAGCAGTGATTCTTTAAAGCCACGTGTTAAGGGTGGCAGTAGTGTTTTTAAATCATCGGTGGTTGTTTGAAGGCGGGCTTGTGTGTCTTTGATTGTTTGTCGTTGTTGTTGATAGCTGGCTTTCAATGGGTTTAAGCGCGCTTTGATTAAACGGTTTACCTCATCAAGGTTGCTGATGGCTTGTTCGCTTTCACGTTTGAAAGCTTGTTCGATGAAGGCTAGGCGTTCTTGGTGGTGTTCTTTTTCAGCTTCGATCGATTGAGTTAGCGCATTTGTTTCTTGCTTGTGTGTGGCACGTAGTGATTCGAGTGACCGTTTTAAAGCTTGTGCTTCACGGCTTTCAATTTGTTCGATATGGTCATTAAGACGACTGATTTGACGTTCTTTATCGGAAATCATGAGTTCGATCCGTCTGATTTGTTGTTTGGTGTCATCGGCTTGTTCAGCTTGTTGAAGGGCCAAGGCTTTTTCTTGTTCTAAGCCTTTTAAGGTGAGCTCTTTTTCAAGGATGCGGATGTCTAGGGTTTGTCTTTTTTTCAATTGTTTTTCATCGGTATGCGCGTGTTTTTTTCTTAGGTCATAGGTTAACGCTGCGGTTTCTTTTTCGAAGGTGAGCGTCTTTTTTTGGATGGCACTCGTTTTTTCAGCTTCTAGTGTTTTTAACGTTTGAGTTTCTTTTTCTTTATCAATTTTATGCAGACATTCGGTGGTTTTTAAGGTTTGTTTGGTTTCAATGTCGTTGATGGTTTTTTCATGCTCTTTTTGTCTTAAGGTCATCTCGTGTCTTAAACTGGCATCCTTTTTTTCAATGTCAATTTTTTCACGGTGGATGATGATTTCTTTTTGGGCGTCTTTTGTGTCTAAAAAAGCACGAATATCATCGGCTTCTTCATAGAGTGGTTTTAACGATTTGGTGGTATCATATAACGCAAAAAGACGTTCTTGTTCAAACGTAATCAAGGCTTTGAATGTTTCTGTTAGTAACGTTTTAATGGCGTGTAAATACCCTTGATCGTGTTGATGATCACCAAGGGTTTTTAAGTGCTCGTGGCGGTTTGCTTGTGTTTGTTGGAAAATGTCGAACTTATCTTTGATCATGGTGACGTGCTGATCAACGATGCTCATATGATGGTCGAAATCGGTGTTGATTTGTTTGGTGAGGGTCTGAAAAATCTCTTGCATGGTTTGTGTTGAGGATTCGATGAGTGTATAAAGCGCCTGGCTGTGTTCGTTTAAGGTTTGTTCGCGGTTGGTGTTTAAATCGATTTGTTTTTGAATGAAGGTTTGTTCTTGTTTGTCTTCGGTTTGCTTTAATTGATATTTTAAACGGTTGGTCTCCTCAGCCACATCAAAGCTTAGTCGTTTGTTAAAGGTTTCAATGTCATTGGCTGTTTCATGTTTGATGCGCTCAGTGATGGTATTAAAAGCCATCAACGGTTTTTGTAATGCGTCTTTGTTTTTATAAAGTTGCCGCGTGAATGTTTTGTGATGGTCATTCAAGGTTTTGCGTAAGTCGTTGATATGACGGTTATAGGCATTGTGTTGTTTTTGGATGGTATCTTGTGTGGCGGCTTGTTCGTCTTTAATGTCTGTGATAATGCTGTTGATTTTAGCTTCTAAGTCAGTTTCGATGGTCTTTGCGCGTGCTTTTTCGTCTTCGTATTGTTGATAGACAGACGAAAGCAAGCCATCAATGTCTGTCATGAGGGCTTGTTTGTTTGCTTCTAAGTTTTGTTCATGGACGCGTATTTTTTGCTCAAAGGCTTCGGTTTGAGCTTTGTATTTGTTTTCAATGGCTTGCATGGTTTGTGTTTTTTTCTGGCGTGCGGTCTCAATGCTTTTGTCTAAGGCGGTTAAGGTTTGTTTGTGGTTGTCTTGAACCGATTGGATGGTTTGCTTAACGTTGTTGGTCATGTTGTTTAACGTGTCTTTTTGTTGTTGGATTGATTGGTCATAGGATTTATTGAGATCGCGTAAGGTTTTAGTATGGTTCTTTTTAAGCGTTCGCAGCTGTGTTTGATGATGGTGTTCGTTTGTCTCAAACGCTTTTTGTGCATCTGAAAGAATATCATCATACGATTGTTTCATATCGATGATTTGTTTTTGTACAGGTTTTATTTGTCGTTGATACGATTTTTCAATCGCATAGAGTGATTTTTCTAAGGGTTTGTTAGATTGTGATTTTTCACGCATCAGAGTGCCCCCCTTTAATGGCTTAGGTGTAAGCGATTTACACCTTACTTCATTTTATCATACCACTGGGTATAACACAACGTGATATAATCTTAAAATAACGGGTTTATGTTGTAAAAGTTGGATGTTTGTGTATAATTTTTAATGAAAGTTGGTGTTGTTATGAGTGATGATCTTTTACGGGATGAAACCTTGAAAGATGACGTTGAACAAATTGAATTAAGACCAAAGTATTTGGATCAATACATCGGACAAACGCATGTCAAAGAAATGATGCATATTTTTATAACGGCGGCTAAAGCACGCCGTGAGAGTCTTGATCATGTGTTGCTTTATGGACCACCAGGCTTAGGGAAAACCACACTGGCCAACATTGTGGCCAATGAGATTGGTGTGTCGATTAAAATAGCCAGTGGCCCCAGCATAGAAAAAAGTGGGGATTTGGCTGTGTTGTTGACGTCATTAGAACCGGGTGATATTTTGTTTATCGATGAGATTCACCGCTTGCCACGCATCGTTGAAGAAGTGCTTTATCCAGCGATGGAAGATTTTGCGATTGATTTGATCGTTGGCAAAGATGAAACCTCTAAATCCATTCGGGTTGATTTACCCCCGTTTACTTTAATTGGGGCCACGACTCGGTATGGTGATTTAACCGCCCCTTTAAGAGACCGGTTTGGGGTCGTACATAAATTAGAGTATTACGACCAAACCTCATTAGAAGCGATTTGCCGGCGTACCGCCAGTATTTATGACGTTGAGATTGAAGCTCAAAGTGTGAAAGAATTGGCCAAAAGAAGTAGAGGCACACCGCGAATTGTCAATCGTTTGTTTAGACGGATTCGCGATTTTGCGGATGTTTTAAACGAAGGTGTGATCGATCTAGCGATCACAAAACAAGCACTTGAAAAACTACAGATCGATGCGGTTGGTTTAGATCAAAAAGACCACGATTATTTAAAAGGGTTAATCGACACCTACGGCGGGGGACCAGTGGGGGTTGAATCACTGGCCAGTTCGATTGGTGAGGAAGTGACCACGATTGAGGATGTTTATGAGCCCTACCTTTTAAAACTCGGCTTTATCAAACGCACCCCAAGAGGCAGGCAAGCCACTGAAAAAGCGTATAAACATTTGAAAAAATCTTATCAAGGTGGCTTATTTAATGAAAACTAAAGATTTTGATTACACATTACCTGAGGCATTAATTGCGCAAACACCGCTTAAAGACAGACTAGAATCAAAATTGTTGGTGATGAACCGTTTCACAGGGAAGCTGCACCATGATCGTTTTTTTAACTTGCATGCCTATTTAAAAGCGGGTGATGTGCTTGTCATCAATGACACAAAAGTCTTACCAGCACGGTTGATTGGGCTGAAAGCTGACACCCAAGCGACCATTGAGGTGTTGATGTTAAGTGATCTTGGTGATGATACATGGGAATGCTTGGTGAAAAAGGCTAGGAAAGTAAAAATTGGCACCATCATCCGGTTTGGCGAAGGGCGTTTAACCATGCGCTGTGTACAAGTCGAAGCCGATGGCATGCGTGTGTTTAAGTTACATTATCAAGGCATTTTATATGAAGTGTTAGATGAACTTGGCACGATGCCTTTACCCCCCTACATCCATGAAACCCTTGATGACCCTGATCGTTATCAAACGGTTTACAGCAAAGAAAAAGGCAGCGCCGCCGCTCCGACAGCAGGCCTTCATTTTACAAAAAGCTATTTATCACGCTTAGAAGCGATGGGCGTTGAGATTGTCCCCATTACCTTGCATGTTGGGCTTGGCACATTTAGACCAGTCAGTGTGGAGGATGTGGATCATCACATCATGCACAAAGAACGCTACAGCATCAGTGAATCATCGGCCAACACCATCAACCGTGCCAAACAAGAAAACCGGCGCATCATTGCGGTTGGCACGACTTCAATTAGAACCTTAGAAACCGCCCAACAAGATGGTGAAGTCAAAGCGGGTAGTGGTGAGAGTCAATTGTTTATTTACCCAGGCTTTCAGTTTAACGTTGTTGATGCGTTAATCACCAATTTCCATTTACCACAATCGACGTTGTTGATGTTGGTATCTGCCTTCGCCAGTCAAAAAACCATCATGGCTGCTTATCAAAGCGCCATCCAAAAACAGTACCGTTTTTTCTCATTTGGCGATGCGATGTTTTTAACCAACACATAAAAAAAAGAATCCGTGGATTCTTTTTTTATTCAATATAAATTTCAACTTTATCGCCATCGCCTGATTCAATATCAACGATTTTGCCATCAGTCCCTTGTTCAATTAAATCAAGGACATGTTCAAAATCAATATCAACGTTCATGTTGTTGATTTTTTTGTCTAAATTAGGAATGCCTTTTTGACTTCTTAAAGCCACTTTTGCAAATTCAAGCGGAATGGTGATGTTGACTTTATCGCCATCGCTGCTTTTGATGCGAATTTTAAACATTTTAAAGGCTTCTTTTTTCTTAAGTGGTATGTTGACTTGATCACCTTTTTCAAGGGCTTTTAATAATTCAGCGCCTTCTTGAGGGGTGATGGTTTTTTGTTGAATCATTTCTAATATTTTAAGTTTTTCCTGGCTCATGATTTCACTCTCCCAACATCTTCAGTGCTTCATCACTGGTGATTTCGCCTTTGGCAAGTTTTTCTAAAATCGCATCACGATCAGGGCCTTTTTCATCCGGTTCTTCATCTTCATCCATTTTATAGCCTAAACTTTCGGTGACTTCTTTCATGAGCTTTTTAACGGTTGGATAAGACACGTTTAGTTCTTTTTCTAATTTTTTTATGGACCCTTTATTTTTAATGAAAAGTTCAATAAAATATAAATGGTCTTTGCTTAAATAATTGAATTTTGATAACTGGAAATCACCACTAATTTCGGTTTGACAGTGATTACACTTTAAACGTGTGACTTTTAAATCGTGGTTACAAATTGGGCATTCGCCAATCACATACTTTTGCATGTTAACGCTCCTTTAATCGATTTTTATGGTAATGTTTGCGTCTTTACTTAAAATGTTGATGCGGGTGCCACCGCTGTATTTGACAAGTTTTTTAAGCGCATCAAAGTCAACGTCTTTTTCTTTGAGCTGCGATGGTTTTTTCATAAACCGCAACCCAACATTCACCAAGCTTACAGGGATGGGAAAAATAAACAAAATTCTTAAAAAGGCATTTAATGTGGATGATTCATTCGGGATATGCATGCGAAACCGAACGAACCTTGCTTTTTTTAAGCCTTTGTATGATGGTGGGGGCTCTGGATACATTGTCTCATAAGCTTTTTGTGGTGATAACTCACCACTAGAGACTTTATTTAAGATGTCTTCTTGCACAGTACCACCTCGCTTTGATGGCAAAATGTATTTTTTTAACTTCAAGGACATTATAAGGCAAAAATGAACACAAGTCAATCGATTTGTTTAAAAAATTAATTAAATGATTTAAAAAATGAAATAATTAATATTTTTATATCAAATTTATTAATATATTTAAAATTATAAACAAAAAACACTTTTCTAAATAGTCATTATTGGTAGAAATTAGCCTATATTTAAGTTATAATAGTGTGGATTAATAATGTAGGTGATGAACATGACATATAGAGTTGGCATAGACATTGGAAGCACCACAATCAAAGTGGTGGTGCTCAATGGTGATGACACCATTAAATACAAGCACTATGAACGCCATATGAGTAGCATATCGGCGTCTTTAAAACGCATGTTTGAACGACTAGCGGACACATTTGGTCATGAAGATATGCGCTTTAATTTTACCGGTTCTGCCGGGTTAAATCTAGCTAAAAACATCAACGCTCAGTTTACACAAGAAGTCATCAGTGCCACCAGTGCGCTTAAGCATCATGAAGATGATATTGATGTGTGTGTTGAACTCGGCGGTGAGGATGCAAAAATCATTTTCATCGATGGGGCGAATGTTGAACAACGCATGAACGGCACTTGTGCCGGAGGGACCGGTGCCTTTATCGATCAAATGGCTTCACTTTTAAACACCGATGCGGCAGGTGTGAATGATTTGGCTAAAGATTATGAGAATTTACACGATATTGCATCGCGGTGTGGTGTGTTTGCGAAATCTGATATTCAACCGCTACTCAACCAAGGCGCAAAAAAAAGCGACATCGCCGCTTCAATTTACCAAGCGATTGTTAACCAAACCATTGGTGGACTCTCGCAAGGTAGAAAGATTAAAGGCAAGGTCGCCTTTTTAGGTGGGCCTTTAACTTTTTCAAGTGAACTGCGCAAGCGGTTTATTGAAACCTTGCAGTTAACCGATGTGTTCATGCCTGAAAACGGGGAAGTGTTTGTGGCATTTGGCGCGGCGCTTGAAGCGAATCAAGCCCCAATTTCGATCGATCGCATCATTGAAAACATCAAAGTTTACCGAAAAAAACATGCGGCTCAATCACAAAAAACCATTGAGCCTTTGTTTGAAAACGAAGCCGCGTATCAAGCGTTTAAAAAACGTCACGCCCAAGCTGATGTGCAAACACAGGCGTTAGATAACTATGAAGGCAATGCTTATCTAGGCATTGATGCGGGGTCGACCACCACGAAAATGGTGCTGATTGGTGAAGACAAAGAGTTGTTGTATTCTTTTTATGAACATAACCGTGGCAATCCCGTTGAACTGGTTAAACAAGCGTTGTTAGATTTATACGACGTTTTACCAGAAAACGTGGTGTTAAAAAAAGCATATTCAACGGGTTATGGCGAAGCGTTGATTAAAAACGGGTTTCAGTTAGATGGCAGTGAAGTGGAAACCATTTGTCATTATCAAGCGGCCAAACATTTTAATAAAGATGTTAGTTTCATCATTGATATTGGTGGCCAAGACATGAAATGCTTCAAAGTTGAAAACGGCGTGATCACGTCGATTGTGTTAAACGAAGCGTGTAGTAGCGGGTGTGGGTCATTCATTGAAACCTTCAGTGAATCACTCGGCCATGACATTAAAGCGTTTGCTGATTTGGCGGTTAAAGCCAAGGCCCCAGTTGATTTAGGCTCGCGGTGTACGGTTTTTATGAACTCAAGTGTTAAGCAAGCCCAATCAGAAGCGGCAAAGCCTGAAGATATTTCAGCTGGCTTAGCGGTGAGCGTGGTTAAAAACGCACTGTATAAAGTCATTCGTGCGCACAATGTTACTGAAGAATACGGCGATCAAATATTGGTCCAAGGTGGTACCTTTAAAAACGATGCGGTGTTGCGTGCGTTTGAAAAAGAAACCGGTGTTCAAGTAACCCGCCCAAACATCGCAGGGTTAATGGGCGCTTATGGCGCCGCGTTACTTGCCAAAGAGGCTTCAAACCCAGATAATCACAGCACCGTTTTAAGTCAACACGCATTAAAAACCTTTACCTACCATGCTAAAGGGGCGATTTGTAACAAGTGTGAAAATAAATGTCCCCTAACAGTCAATCTGTTTGGTGATGGGAAAACCTACATCAGTGGCAACCGCTGTGAAAAAGGCGCAGGCATTAAAATCTCATATGATGAGGTGCCAAACCTTTATTTATATAAATATGATAAACTCATGGGTTATCAGCCAAAGGACAACAAAGATTATAAACTAAGTGTCGGCTTACCCATGGTGATGAATATGTATGAGAATTTACCTTTCTGGCAGCCGTTTTTTGATCACTTAGGCATTAAAACCATCCTGTCTGATCGGTCAACTAAAAAGTTATATGAACGCGGTCAAGACTCAGTGCCAAGTGATACCATTTGTTATCCAGCGAAACTTGTGCACGGTCATATTGAGTCGTTGATGGCAAAGAATCCCGACATCGTTTTTTACCCAAACATGCCATATAATATGTTAGAAAAAACCCATGGCGATAACCATTATAACTGCCCAGTGGTCGCGCATTACCCAGAAGTGATTGATGCCAACATGACACATTTAGATTTATCGCATTATGAGAAACCCTATGTGTCTTATGCAGATAAACAAAAATTTATCAGCAGCATCCAAACGGCCTTAAAACCTTATATTGATCTTAAAAAACGCGCGTTATCGCAAGCCTATGATATTGGGGTGCAATCGTTTAAAGATTTTAGACGCGCGGTTCAAAAAGAAGGCGAACGCGCCTTAAAATATGCCAAGGACCATGATTTAAACACACTTGTCTTAGCGGGCCGTCCTTATCATATTGATCCTGAGGTGAACCATGGCATCCCTAAACTCATTCGGTCTTTAAACGTGGTGCTTATCAGTGAAGATGCCATGAACCATCTGGCTGATCAAGATGAGGTTAATGTCTTAAATCAATGGACCTATCACACCAGACTTTATGACATTGCTAAGTTTATCTCAAAACAAGACCACCGCATCAACTTGGTTCAACTGGTCAGCTTTGGGTGTGGCTTAGATGCCATCACCACCGATGAAGTTAAAGACATTTTAGAATCAAATCATAAACTTTATACCCAAATTAAAATTGATGAAATTTCAAATTTAGGCGCTGTAAACATTCGTTTACGCAGCTTATTATCAACGATGAATAAAGAGGCGAAGAAACATGGCGAAGCTTGAAAAAGATGAACACGGCCGCTTAATCTTTACAGAGGCGATGCGCAAAGAATATACGATATTGGTGCCACAAATGGCACCATATCATTTTGAATATTTGGTGGAAGCTTTAAACACAGAAGGGTATAACTGTGAACTATTAAGAACCACCGATTACGCGCTCATTAACGAAGGGATGAAATATGCCCACAACGATATTTGTATTCCCGCCATGCTTGTGATTGGGCAATTCATTGATGCGATTAAAAAACGGACAGTAGATAAAGGCAAGGTGGCTTTAATCATCACGCAAACAGGTGGTGGGTGCCGGGCGAGTAACTACATCAGTTTATTAAGAAAAGCGTTAAAAAAAGCACAGCTTGATGATGTGCCAATCATCTCACTAAATGCCAATGGTTTTGAGAAAAACCCAGGCTTTAAAGTGACCCCTAAGTTGCTGCATAAACTACACGATGCGGTCGTGCTGGGTGATTTAATGATGTCTTTGATGAATCAAGTAAGGCCTTATGAAAAAAAAGAAGGGTCTGTTGAAAAACTTAGACAGAGCATTGATGAAAACTTAAAAACATTTTTTAATCACAATAAGTGGTTTACTTGGGGACACATTAAGCGAAAAATTCATGAGATTTGTCAAGCGTTTAGCGAAATTGAAACCATCAAAACCCCTAAACCTAAAGTTGGGATTGTTGGTGAGATTTATGTCAAATACTCACCCCTTGGCAACAACCATTTAGAAGAAACCTTAGAAAAAGAAGGGGTTGAGGTGGTCGTCCCACCGATTTATGATTTCTTTTTATATAGCTTTGATTCACGGGTCCATGATATCAAGCGTTATGGTGGGCCGAAAAAGGAAGCCTTTGTCTTAAAGTCGTTGGTGTGGTATGTTGAAAAACGGCGCAGCGCTGTTCGCAAGATCATGAAACACTATGGGTTTGATGCACCGGTGCCTTATAAAAAGCTAAAAGCTTTGGTTGATGGTGTGATCGATGTGGGAACCCACACAGGTGAGGGATGGTTGTTGACCGCGGAGATGATCGATTTGATTGAACACGGGGCCCCCAACATTGTTTGTACCCAACCATTTGGTTGTCTACCAAACCACATTGCTGGTAAAGGCATGTTTAAGAAAATTAAATCTTTGTATCCAGAAAGCAACATTGTCGCCATTGATTATGATACCAGTGCTTCAAAAATCAATCAGTTAAACCGCATTAACCTCATGGTTTCTAATGCGTTTCGAAATATGAAAGAAAGGTCGTGACTTTGATGAGTTTAACGTTCAAAGTGCATCATCAACACGTTGCCTCAGAAGCAAGAAGTGGGACCATCACCTTACCAAGTGGGACATATCAAACCCCACTTTTTATGCCTGTTGGGACCCAAGCGACCGTTAAAACGCTCTCGGTTGAAGAGATTAATCAAGTCAGTGAAGGCATCATTTTAGGCAACACCTATCACTTGTGGCTTCAACCAGGTGAGGCGTTGATTGAAAAACACGGCGGCATTCGTGGGTTTATGAACTTCGGTGGTGGCTTGTTAACGGATTCTGGTGGTTATCAAGTCTTTTCTTTAAGTAACCGCCGCGTCATCAAAGAAGAAGGGGTGAGCTTTAAACACCATAAAAGTGGTGAGGCTTTATTCTTATCCCCAGAAAAAAGCATTCAAATACAAGAAAAACTAGGCGCAGATATGATCATGAGTTTTGATGAGTGTCCGCCTTTTCATGCTGATTATGCATACATGAAAGCATCGGTTGAACGCACCTCGAGATGGGCAAAACGTGGAAAAGACACCCATCAACGACAAGACCAAACCTTGTTTGGCATCATTCAAGGTGGGCCACACGAAGACTTGCGATTAAAATCGTTACATGATCTTAAAGCGATTGGCTTTGATGCGTATGCGATTGGTGGTTTAAGTGTTGGTGAATCAAAAGAAGAGATGTACCGCGTCCTTGATTTTATCACCCCCAAAATGCCGGAAGATAAACCGCGCTATTTAATGGGTGTGGGGACACCTGAGGATTTAATCGAAGCGGTTGAACGCGGGGTTGATATGTTTGATTGCGTGAATCCCACCAGACTAGCAAGACACGGTTCAGCTTATACCTTAGATGGGCGCATCCCGATTAAAGCTGCGCTTTATAAAGACGACATGCGCAAGCTAGACCCATCGTGTGATTGCCATGTTTGTCAGACGTATACAAGGGCTTATTTAAGGCATCTTTTTAAGGCTGAGGAAACCTTAGGACCACGACTGGTTAGTTATCATAATCTTTATTTCTTAAAGAAACTGATGGATCAGATGAGACGTGCGATTGAAGAAAATGCGTTTTATGAATTTAAGACAGCCTTTTTTGCCCGCTATAAACCGTAAAAAAATGTAATGACTATCGCAGAAGTATTTTATTTACGCTAAATATGCGTTATAATAGCATAAAGACTGTATGGAGGTATGACCATGTTTGAAGACAACGATCAATTTCATCAAAAACCCTCAATAAAAGTCGTCGGCATCGGTGGTGGCGGCGGCAACGCTGTGAACCGAATGATTGAAAATGAAGTCCGCGGCGTTGAATTTGTGGCTATTAATACCGATGCGCAAGTATTAAGACTATCTAAAGCGGATGTTCGCTTACAAATTGGGAAGATGTTAACACGCGGTTTAGGCGCTGGGGCAGACCCAGAAATCGGCCGACGTGCAGCCCTTGAAAGCGAAGACGAAATCCGTGAACTACTGCAAGATACCGACATGGTGTTTATCACCGCAGGCATGGGTGGGGGCACTGGAACTGGTGCGGCCCCTGTGATTGCTAAGATTGCCCGCGAAGTCGGGTGTTTAACCATTGGGATTGTGACCAAACCATTTAAGTTTGAAGGCCGTCGCCGGGTGGCCACTGCCTTAGAAGGCTTAGATGCGTTAAAACCGTATGTTGATACCATGATCATCATTCCAAATGATCGTTTATTATATGTGGTTGACCGTAATACCTCAATGCTTGAAGCATTTAGAGAAGCCGATAACGTCTTAAGACAAGGTGTACAAGGCATCGCAGAGATTATCACCGTCCCCGGGTTGATTAACGTGGATTTTGCCGATGTTAAAACGGTGATGAAAGATAAAGGGACCGCCTTAATGGGCATTGGGATTGCCTCAGGTGAAAACAGAGCCACAGAAGCGGCTAAAAAAGCGATCGATTCACCGTTGCTTGATGCCAACATTGATGGCGCAACCGATGCGATTGTCAATGTGACCAGTGGCACCGATATCGCGTTATGGGAAGTCACCGAAGCGATTGAATCGATCCAAGCAGCCTCATCAACAGAAATCAACATCATCCACGGTGCAACCATCAATGAAGACCTAGAAGATGAAGTCATCGTCACGGTGATTGCCGCAGGCTTTGATGAAAACCGCAACATCGAACTTGAAACCTTGGGTGATTCAGATTACGTGAAAGTTAAAGATGCCCCTGAGGTCGAAGACACACACGATCATCCATCAGAAAAAGAAACAAAAGATAAAAAGAAGAAAAAACATAAAAAAGATTCAGACGCGCCAGATGATGAGAAAGGCAAATCAGACGAAGAACGTAAAACCAACATCCCATCATGGTTACGCAGCCGGTTTAAGTGATCATGAATCATTCTTTACTCAAACAGTTATCTTCTCATCATCAAGAGGTTACCATTGTGATGGCTAGTAAGTACATTGACGCGGATGATATAGCCGATTTTGTGGCCAATGGCATCACTGATTTTGGTGAGTCTAGGGTTGAGGCGTTTATGGAAAAAGTTGAGGTGTTTGATCAACACCCGGTTAAAAAACACTTCTTAGGCCCCGTTCAAAGTAAAAAGGTAAAAAAACTGGCCAATCACATCGATGTGTTGCACAGCTTAGATCGACTGAAAATCGCCAAATTATTTAACCAATACCAACAAAAGCCTTTAACGGTGTTTATTCAAGTGAACATTTCTGATGAACCACAAAAACACGGATTGGCGTTTAAAGACGTTCCAGCGTTTTTAACAGAATTAAAGGCGTTTGATAAACTAGAAGTGGTCGGTTTGATGGGCATGGCGTCTCACACCAGCAATCAAAGCTTGATTGAATCAGAGTTTGCCAAACTTAAACAACTCAGAGATTCACTTAAAGACCACCATCCATCGCTACAATATTTATCGATGGGCATGAGTAACGACTATGCACTGGCTTTAAAACATGGCGCGACGCACTTAAGACTCGGACGTGTGTTGCTTAAGGAGGATCAACGTGGCTAAAAAATCTAAAAAAACGGCGTATGATCGAACAGAATTTATTAAAGTAGATGAAGATGTCGATGTTTTTGATCTAGCTGATAAGTTGATGCTTAGAAAACCCCTCATTCTCAATTTTGAAGATTTTGATGTGATCGAAAGCAATCGCTTCATCGTATTCTTAAGTGGTGTCATTTATGCTTTAGATGGTGATGTTGAAGTGATTCGCGATAAAATCATGGCCTTTGCGATTAAAGAGGACTTAAAAGACAAATCATTGAGAAAATTCATACGTAAATACAAGGAGTAGTTTCATGTTACATACCTTTTTAACCATCTTGTATCAAGTGTTAGAAGTTTATTTTATACTGTTAATCATCTATATTTTATTATCCTGGGTGCCTGAGATTAGACAAAGCCGCTTTTACGCAGGGTTGCATATGATATGTGATCCTTATATGCGTATCTTTAGAGGGTGGCTGGTTTTTGGCGGCATGGATTTCACCCCAATCATTGGGTTTATGTTTTTCCGATTTGGGATGCAAGCCTTTGGGATGTTCCTACAAAGTCTTTAGTCTTGCATTTAGCACATAGATATCATATAATAAGACCAAATATCTTTGACGCGGACACGCGGGCAAATAACCGGTTTTGACAGAGACCAAGTGGTTGGTGTAAACTTGGAAAACCGAATTGACCGTATCACCGCCGAGATGCATGACAAACATGCCGTTAATCAGCGTTAATGATATTAAAGAGCTGGGTTATCAGAATCAAGGTGGTACCGCGGATGCTACGATCCGTCCTTGTTTTTGAAACCTTTTTTATTTGCGAATAGGAGCGTGAATTTTATGAAAGATTATAAACACACATTACACATGCCTAAAACGGATTTTCCAATGCGAGGGAATTTAGGTAAAAACGAACCAAAACGCCAAACGTTTTGGGAAGACAACACCATCTATGACAAACGCTTAAAGAAAAATGAAAACAACGAAGCCTTTATTTTACCTGATGGCCCCCCTTACGCCAACGGCAACATCCATATTGGCCATGCGTTAAACAAAATCTTAAAAGATATGATTGTCCGCGATAAATCAATGCGTGGTTTTTACACGCGTTATGTGCCAGGGTGGGATACCCACGGCTTACCGATTGAATCGGCCTTAAGCAAACAAGAAGGCATCGACCGCAAAGCGATGGATTTGGTGTCATTTAGACAAGCTTGTGAATCCTATGCGCTTAAACAAGTTGACCATCAACGCGATCAGTTTAAACGCCTTGGTATTTTAGGTGAATGGGACCAACCTTACCTAACCTTAGATAAACAATATGAAGCCTCACAATTATCCGTGTTTGCCGATATGGTAGAAAAAGATTTAATTTATAAAGGATTAAAACCGGTCTTTTGGTCACCATCAAGCGAAACGGCTTTAGCAGAAGCGGAAATTGAATACCATGAAAAAAAATCACCATCGATTTATTTTGCGTTTGATGTGGTGAATGCCGGTCGTTTTAAAGATGACTTTAAATTTTTAATTTGGACCACCACCCCGTGGACCTTACCAGCAAACTTAGCGATTGCTGTTAGTGAAAACATTGATTACGTGTTTATCAATGCTGATGGGACCACCTATGTTTTAGCGACGACGCTATTAGAATCTTTAAAAGAAACACTCGGCTTTCAATCGGTTGAAGTGTTAGAACACATCAAAGGCAAAGACTTAATCGGCTTGAGTTATCTACATCCGCTTTACAACCGGGAAAGCCCGGTTGTCAGTGGTCATCATGTGACCACTGAAAGTGGAACAGGCTTAGTCCACATCGCCCCAGGTCATGGTGAGGATGACTTCATCATCGGCCAACAACACGGCCTTGAGGTGCTTTGTTCTGTTGATGGCCGTGGTCATATGACCGCTGAGAGTGGTCGTTATGAAGGCATGTTTATTGAAAAGTGTTCCAAAGAACTTGTCAAAGACTTAGACGCCTCTGGTCATTTACTGAAACTCGAATGGATTAAGCATAGTTACCCACACGACTGGCGCACCAAGCAACCTGTCATCTTTCGCGCCACCGATCAGTGGTTTGCCTCAATTGATAACTTAAAAACAGATTTATTAAACGAAGTTGACCGTGTGACCTGGATCCCTGCATGGGGTAAAGTTCGCATGGAAAACATGATTAAAGACCGCAATGCATGGTGTATTTCCCGTCAACGGGCTTGGGGTGTGCCCATCCCAGTCTTTTACCATGAAAACGGTGAGGCCATCTTAGACCCAGATGTGATCAGACATGTGGCTTCCTTATTTGCCACGCACGGGTCAAACATTTGGTATGAATGGGCAGCGATCGATTTATTGCCAAAAGGCTTCACCAGTAACTTATCTCCCAATAACGCCTTTAAAAAAGAAACCGACATCCTTGATGTTTGGTTTGATTCAGGCACCTCACACAAAGGCGGCATGACAGACTTTGGAATGGGTTATCCTGCTGATTTATACATCGAAGGGTCTGATCAATACCGTGGTTGGTTCAATTCAAGTTTAACCACCGGTTTGGCCTCAAAAAATCAAGCCCCTTATAAAGCGGTCTTAACCCATGGTTTTGTGCTTGATGGTGAGGGTAAGAAAATGAGTAAATCAACAGGCAACGTGGTTGATCCTCTAAAAGTGATGGACCAACTTGGTGCTGATATCTTAAGACTATGGGTATCCTCGGTTGATTATCAAGCCGATGTACGCATCAGCGATAAAATGATCAAACAAGTCAGTGAAACCTACCGTAAACTAAGAAACACCATCCGCTTCATGTTAGGGACGCTAGAAGATTTTAGCCCCGATACCCATCAAGTAGCCTATCAAGACATGAATGAAACCGACCGTTATATGATGATTAAATTAGATGGGTTAATTAAACATGTCAACAACGCCTATGAGACCTATCAGTTTGATGATGTAACACGGTTATTAAATCAATTTGCGACCAAGGAACTCAGTGCGTTTTACCTAGATTACATCAAAGACATCGTTTATATTGAAGCGCTCAACGATCCATACAGACGCAGCGCACAAACGGTGGTTTACCATACGGTGTTTGCTTATTTAAGACTGTTAAGTCCGATTTTACCTCACACCACAGAAGAAGCGTATCAAACGTTTGTAGGTAAACAAGAAGACAGTATCTATTTAGAAAACATGCCAGTCACGCAAAACTTACAAGATGAAAAACTGACCAATAAATTCGATGCGTTTTTAAAGGTTAGAGACCATGTTCTAAAAGCACTTGAAGAAGCAAGAAATGAAAAAGTGATTGGTAAATCATTAAGCGCGCACCTCACGCTTTATCCGAAAAACGAAGCCACAGAAGCCTTATTAAAGGCGATGCCTAATTTAGCGCAGCTATTTATTGTTTCAAAAGTTAGCCTAGCCCCTTCAGGCGCAGGCAAACACGATTTTGAAGATGTATCAATCGATGTGACTAAAGCAGAAGGTCATACCTGTGCGCGTTGTTGGCAAGTCGGCGATATCAACGAGGCCGAACTATGTTCAAGATGTGAAGGCGTGTTAGACACACAAGACGTTGATTAATATTGATTTATCAAGTAAAATAAAGTGTTAAGGTTTTAGAAATGAGGGCGCAAGATGCATAGGCATGTGATAGAAGGTTTGATGTATATTTTTGGCGCGATTCTAACCGCTTTTACGTTAGTGGTTTTATTAAGAAGCAATGTTGGCATGCCACCGTGGGATATTTTACACGTCGCACTGGCTGAGACGACCCCCTTAACATTTGGCATGGCCATTGAAGTGGTTTCACTTCTCATCACCCTAAGCATTGTCATTCACCGCCGGTCATTAAAGTACTTATTTATGATCATTCCTTTTGTGTTAGTGGGCCGATTTATCGACATCTTTAATTTATATGTGCTCAGTGATTTTAACCCCACTGGGGTTGTTAGAGTGATGAGCTTTAGTTTTAGCTTACTCTTATTGCCACTTGGCAGTGCCATGTTGGTCGTCACCCGCTATCCTGCCGGCATTTATGATGAGCTGATGCTTGCCATCATGAACATTTTTAAAACAAATGAACTTATCAAAGTGCGGTTCTTAATGGAGTTAACCCCGGTTTTCATTGGTGTGGTCATCTCACGTGTGCTCTTAGGCACCTTAGGGTCACTACACATTGGAACGCTGTTGGCTGTTATCTTAGCAGGACCGTTGCTACAATTTTATATAAAAATGATTAGGAGGCTTTATCATGGACATCAACAAACTCATTGACCATACGTACTTAAAACCCGTTGGCACCAAGCAAGACATTGACACCATTTTAGAAGAAGCCATCACATATGATTTCAAAAGCGTTTGCTTACAACCATCATGGATTGAATATGCCGTAGAAAGTTTAAAAGAAACCGACGTGCTCGTTTGCACCGTTATCGGCTTTCCTTTAGGCGCAAACACCACTGAAACGAAGGTATATGAAACCATCGATGCGCTAAAAAAAGGCGCCCATGAAATTGATATGGTGTTAAACGTGGGCTGGGTGAAAGACGGCTTATTTGATCACGTTGAAAAAGAAATTAAAGCGGTTAAAGAAGCCTGTCAAAACAACACCTTAAAAGTCATCTTAGAAACCTGTTATCTCACCGATGAAGAAATTCTAAAAGCCAGCGAAGCCGCCATCAACGCAGGCGCTGATTTCATTAAAACCTCAACAGGGTTTGGCACCGGTGGTGCCACCATTGAAGCGGTTAAATTAATGAAATCTGTGGCGAAAGACAAAGAAGTAAAAGCCTCAGGCGGCGTCCGTTCACTTGAGGATTTAGAAGCCATGGTTGAAGCTGGTGCTACGCGCATTGGCGCTTCAAGTGGCGTTAAGATTATGCAAGGAAAAACCAGTAAATCATCTTATTAGGAGGGATTTTTTATGGCAACACCACACATTAACGCAAAAAAAGGCGACATCGCAAAAACCGTATTAATGCCCGGTGATCCATTACGTGCAAAATTCATCGCTGATACATACTTAAAAGACGTGAAACGATTTAACACCGTTCGAAACATGTTTGGGTATACCGGCACTTACAACGGCAAAACCATCAGTGTGATGGGCAGCGGTATGGGGATGCCTTCTATTGGTATTTATTCATACGAACTGTATCAATTTTTTGGTGTTGAGAACATCATTCGCATCGGCTCATGCGGCGCTTACACCGATGAGATTGATCTTTATGATGTCTTATTAGCCAGCAGTGCTTATAGCGAGTCTTCATACGCTAAGGTGCAATCAGGTGACTATGATGAAGCCTACACCTACCCATCAAAATCGTTAAACGACAACATTGAAGCCCAAGCCAAAGCCCTCAACATTCCGATTACAAAAGGCGTCATTCATTCATCAGATGTTTTTTACCGTGAACATTTTGATGATTACAAAACCATCTACAAAAAGCACCAAGCGATTGCGGTAGAAATGGAGTCCTTTGCATTGTTCCACAATGCCAAGGTAACCGGCAAAAAGGCTGCATGCTTATTAACGGTATCTGATTCACTGGTTACCAAAGCAGCCACGAGCAGTGAAGAAAGACAAAACGCGTTTACCAAAATGATGGAAATCGCACTTTCAATCGCAGAATAATAAAAAAGTGCTTCGGCACTTTTTTTTGGAGGCAGATTATGCAGCAAAAAATCCGCAACATTCACGATATACCGGTATCTTATATTCAAACCACCCAATTTAAAAACATGAACATTACCCTATATTTTCAAGCCGCTTTAAACGCTGAGGCCGCCACCAAACGCCATCTCATGGCCTCGATGATGCAAGCTAAAAACCGTGTATACAAAAACAGACAAGCCGTGCAAGAAACCTGTGAGATGCTTTATGGTTTAATGTTTAGTGCCTCAACGACCAAAATTGGCACCCAGCACTTAATCAAAGTGACCGTTCGCTTTGTCAACCCTAAATACATAGACGATCCGTCCTACTTATCACAGGTATTATCTTTTTTAACATCCATGCTTTATGACGTTGATTTTGATGCGGCGACTTTAAACGAAGAAAAACGGTTTTTACACGACTTTTTTAACGCTGAATACGCCAATAAAAGTCGGTATGCCGCGACGCGTTACTTAAAACACTTATACGATCAACATCCTTATAAAACCCACCCGTTTGGCAAGCAAGCTTTGATTGACGCCGTCAGTTTAGCCGATATCAAAACTGCCCACGGGGCGATGTTAAATCAAAACCCATCGTTTATCACAGTTAGTGGTGATTTTGATGAAACCACCTTACACGCAAGCTTAAAAAAACACATCAACCACACCGCGCATCCATTAAACGATGATGTGTTTGTCCGCCATGATTTCACCAAAAAACAAGACATCACTGAAACGATGAATCTATCCCAAGATAGATTATTTATGACGCTAAAGACCGATGTTTATTATCACGATGCCTTGTTTTATCCAATGCAAGTCATGAATGCTTTATTCGGTGAAAGCAGTGAATCTAAGTTGTTTTTAACCGTCCGTGAACAAGCCTCTTTGGCTTATTACATACACGCACAATACGCACCCTTCTCAGGTTTGATTACCATCAGCAGTGGCATGAAACACACCCACATTGAAGCGGCTAAAACACTCATCATAAAAGCGTTAGAAGACGTTCAAAACGGGGTGTTTTCTGACCATGATTTAATCATCGCTAAAAACTACTTAACCACGCACATTAAACAAAGCTATGACAGCGTGAACGCGCTATCTGTTAAAGCGCTAAAAACCGCGTTGTTAAACACCCCATTTTCTGAAACTGAGGCTTTAAACGCCATTCAAGCTGTCGGTAAAGAAGATGTGATGACCGCCGCGCAACAAGCAAAGCATTTGTTTACCTACGTCTTATCAGGAGCCAACAATCATGAAAACCAAACACTTTCCAAACGTCAATGAAACCATCGTTGAGACCACCTTAGCTAAGCGACTACACGTCAGTGTCATTCACAAACCAGGCTTTGCCAAGTCGTTTGTGTCTTTAAGCGTGCCCTTAGGCGCCATGCACCAACAATACAGTCTTGATGGTAAAACCATCCAAACCAACAAAGGGGTGGCCCACTTTTTAGAACACAAAGTCTTTGAAAAAGATGGTCAAGATATCTCTCAGGCCTTTTCGCTACAAGAAGCCCAAATTAACGCCTTCACCGAACACCATCAAACCACCTATATCTTTAGTGCCACCGCGCACCTACACGAGCATATCATGCGCTTGCTAAAGATGGTCTTTTATCCTTCCTTCACCGAAAAAGGCATTGAAAAAGAAAAAAACATCATTTTAGAAGAACTAAACATGCATTTAGATGATCCTTATTATTTACAGTACCAAACCACGTTAGAAAACCTATACCACAAGCATCCGGTTAAAGATGATATTTTAGGCGATGAAACCAGCATTAAACAGATGGGCTTAACTGACTTAAAAAGCATGCACGAAGCATATTATACACCGGAAAAAGCACAGCTGATCATTGTGAGTGCTCAAGAACCAAAAACCATCATCAAAGCCTTACAATCGGATCAATCACTTGTCTTGCCACAACAAAGCAACGTTAAATCGGTGCCTTACATCTATCAAGAACAACCTCAGGTGGTGAAAGATGAAGCACGCTTAGAACTAGACATTAAAACCGATTCAGTGCTTGTTGGTGTGAAAATCACACCACGGGATGTTGATAACCCACAAGCGATGACCAAAGATAAATTTGCGTTATCCATCTTATTTAATCTTTTGTTTTCACCGAGTTCGCCCACCTATCAAACATGGTTAAAAGACGGGCTTATCAATGAAAGTTTTGGCTTAGATGTGGCTTATGAAAAAGCGTATGCTTATGTTTTGCTCGGTTCTGAAACCCCGCAGCCTGAAACCTTAAAAAATAAGATCATCGAACGCATCACAAACACCACCATCGCCGACATCGACAAACAAGCATTTGACCGTCAAAAACGTCAAATGATTGGTAATTTCATCAGCGGGTTAGATCACTTAGAACATTTAAGCTATCACTATAATGAAACTTTGAATAATGGTCTATACCTTTATGATGTCCTTGATTTAGCCATGAATGTCTCTTTTGATGATGTGAGTGAACAACTAAACAGAATTGAAGCTTCACACATCACCACCACCATCAGCGTTAAAAAGTAAACTAACCATTTAAAAACCCCATGGACTTGGTTATAATAAGACTTGAGGTGACCCAAATGAAAAAACAAACTTTAAGAAACACCCACCGTTTAAAAACCATCTCAGAAATCATGATGCTCAGTGGCCTGCTACTCATCATGGGCGCCGCGTATTTGTTTTGGTTTGTGGATTCACCTTTAGCCGCCTTTATCCTATTTACCACCGGCTTAGTTTTGCTGTTCATAGGCTATTCAAATTTTGCCCATATGCGTGAGAACTTCAAAGAATCGCTTATTACCGAATGGTTAGCTGAAACCGTTTCATACGGTGATTATAGCCCGCGAAGCGGCTTATCAAAAACACAGGTCATTAAAAGCTTGTTTTTCAACCATGAACAAACCATCACAACCCATGACTTAGTCAGTGGTGCGATGAACAACATCGCTTTTATCTCGGGCGACCTACAAGTCTATGACCAACAAGATACCGTTTTTAACGGTTGGCTGTTTATCTTTGAATTCAACACACCCTTTGCTTGTCATATGGTCCATGTGCCAACCAGTCTCAAACATTTAAAACACCCATCGATGCACACCATCGATGTCACAAACGGCTATCAAACGTTTTTATCTAGCCCAACCTGTGATCACCAAACCAAAGCGTGGCTTAAAACATTCAACAGCTTAAATCAAAAAAACCAAGACATTTGGTTTTCCATTCATGATTCAAAATGTTATTTGGCGTTTAACCACCGCCATGATCCGTTTACCATTAAACTATTTAAGCCGTTAAACTTACACGCCATCGAACAATTTAAAGTAACCTTAACACACATTGAAACCTTCATTAAATCGTTTAAATCTTAAGAAAACTGTGGTGATTTTATGAGCGCACAACACATCGTATTGCTAGTTATACTCATCGTCATCATGTTGCCAGCGAGCTGGCTTTTTGTGACGCTTATGATCTTTAAAATACGCGCACAGCGGATTTTGCACGACCGTGATTCACTGGCCACAGCCATCACTCAGTATTACGGCAGTTTAAGTTCTTTAGCCAAAGCCGCTGAGGTGTTTAAAGATGACCATACATTCTCTGATTTACTTCTTTGGCGTTTAAAACAACCCACCAGTTTAACCATTGATAAACATGAAACATTTTTAAAAAAAATGCAATCACTTGAAACCAAACTAGCAGTGATGTACCGACAAGATGCCGTGTTAGCCTCAACCCCCATGGTACTTAAGTTGCTGGATGATCACCAAAAAGCCTACGACAGTTTATGCACCGCTAAACGCCGACACAACGATCATGTATCAAGTTACAATGCGATGGTTAAAATCTTCCCCAATAACATCGTCAGTCGGTTATTTGATTACCGTGTCTATGCGTTTTTCAACGTAAGCATCGAACCGATTTTGCTTAAACATGAAAAAGACTCATAACCGCCATATTCGCACCATTTTCAACCAAAACCAGTTTAAAAGACTGGTTTTTTTAAATGTTTGAACACTTAAAGCCTTTTTTTAACCGATATTTTAAAAAAGACAC
>PWKX01000108.1 GCA_003559585.1 Mollicutes bacterium
AGAGTAACACGAGCAAGGCATCGATGAATAAAAACGATGTGGTGTGTTTGAATCTTAGTCTTAAAATTAATATATTTAAGTAAATAAGAAAAAGCAAAAAGACCGCAGGTGCCTGCGGTCTGGTTAAGATTAAGATGGCTAGTGTTAAAAGACTTAAGGTTAACCAATCCCAATACTTAGGATTAAGGAAGATTGTTTTCATACTATTCTAATCTCCTTTTAGAACCAATACCTAAGAATATTATAGCAAACCCTAATACAATGGACAAGGCAATCATTGCTAAACCATAGTTGTTGTTATAAATGGACTCAATGCCGTAACTAAACCAATAGGTCGGTAAGATCACAGCGATGGTTCTGATGGTGTTAGGAAGCATGGAAAGCGGTAAGGTTAACCCACCGATGATGGCAATCACGTTTGCCGCAACACTAAATACAGCGACTGATGTGGCATAGGATTTAAATAACATGTGCCAAAATAAAGTAAATGTGATGCTTAAGACTGAAAAGATCATATAGGTTAAAGCCAGTAAGCCAATGTGCATCTCAATGTTAGACCACAAAAAGGATGCCATGATAATGAAAATGATGTTTTGAATCACTAAGATCACAAGATAGGCTAATAGATGACCACTTAAATAGTCTTTATGTTCTACTGGGGTGGCGGCAATTCTAATGACCGTTTTTTGTATGCGGTCATCTAAGATTTGTTTGGTAAGTAAAAAGGCTGAAAAAAGAATGAATAAGCCATACATCGTAAAACTCATTGGCACACTATCGGCACTGGCTTGTGGAATAAAGGCTAAACTAATTGGGATTAAGAACAACGCTACCACTAAAAACGTTTGTCTTAAGGTTCGTTTAAGTGCGTGTTCGAAGAAAATCATCATACAATCACCCGTTTACTGAAGTGTTTAACCAATAAAATGAAGATGGTGATGAAGGTTAAAATAGCCACAAGTCCAATCATCATATCATTTGTATGACTTTCAAACGCCCCTTGAATGCCGGTGTTCACCAATGCAAGCGGACTAGAATAGCGTTCTAAATATGGCACAATAGCATGATCAGGTAACTCGACATTAAGCCCAGCCATGATTGGCGCTATAATCGCATAGGCGATCACACCAATTTGTGCTTTTGATGCGCTTTTTAATGTGAAAACAAGTAAGGCACCAAATAATTGAGCAAAAAGCGCTGAGAGTAAAACCAATAAAAGAATAAAGGGTAAGTTCGGATACACAGCGTTAAAGACCACCATGGTAAAGCCAATTAATACCATACCTTGTAAAAACGTGATGATGGTCGACAAACCAATTTGCGTTAAAACAATTGTCATGGGATTGACAGGTGTGGCTTTAATTCTATCTTTTCGGGGGGTTAAAAAATCATCTCTTAACCCTTCAAAGGTGTAAGCCGCACCAAACATTTGAAACATCAGTAGAAAGACAATACCAATGTGTCTTGCCACAACATCCATTTGCTCCCCATCTGGGGTGTTGATATAGGTTAAGATGCCAACTAAAAACATCGGTAACCCAATTAAGATCGCGTGGCCAATATAGTCACGTAAAATTCTTAATGTGTAAAAACGGAGCATTTAGTTCACCTCGCCATCTCTTAAGGTTTTACCCGTTAACATTAAAAAGACATCTTCTAAGTTCGGTTGTTTGTTGGTAACATTGTTCACCACGAGTGGTGAGAGTAAACTTAAGAGTTCATTTAAAATGTTCACACCAGGCGGGGTGGTGATTTGGTAAGTACCTTGCTTTAACGTGGCTTCTTTTACATCCGCCATGTTTTTAATGTTGGTTAGGACGGTCTCATCCGGGTTTTTAACATCAATTAAGATATGATTATCGCCTTTTATTTTTGCAATCAATGTTTCTAATGTGCCCTCAGCGATGATGTGTCCTTGGTCAATGATGTAGATGGTATCCGCAATCGCTTCAACTTCTTCAATATAGTGGGATGTGTAAATGATGGCGGTATCTGTTTTATGGGCCAAATCTTTCACAAAATCTAAAATATAATTGCGGCTTTGTGGGTCAATCCCGACAGTGGGCTCATCCATGATGATGAGTTCTGGTTCGTGTAAGAGTGCACAGCCGATATTTAAACGGCGTTTCATCCCGCCTGAATAACGTTTTGGCGCTTCGTTTAATCGCGATTCAAGACCAATGAGCGTGGCTACTTCTTTAATTCTTTGTTTTAAGTGATCACCACGTAAACCGTATAGTTTTCCAAAAAACAATAAGTTTTCATACGCTGTCATGTCTTCATAAATTGTCAGTTCTTGTGTGACAAGTCCAATCCGTTTTCTAATGGCTTTGTTGTTGCCGTTTTGGGTTTGTCCAAATATTTCAATGCTGCCTTCATCGATGTCTAATAGTCCAACGATGCTTTTGATGGCCGTGGTTTTGCCCGCTCCGTTGGGACCTAATAAACCGACGACTTCACCTTTTTTCACTTCCATGTTTAAATAATCAAGCGCTAAACGCTCGTTTTGAAACCGTTTAATGACGTTGTTTAATTTTACAATCATTTTAATCACCTCGGTCATATTGTATGCGATGTTGATATTTTAGGGTAGTGACATTTGTCACAATAAAAAAATTGATGCAAAACGCACCAATTTTTTTATTTAGATTTTTAAATCACCAGGTTTAATATAGCCTTTTTTGCGGAACAACAAATCTAATGCGAACACCCCGGCAATGGGTAAAACAAAATGCAACACTAAAATCGATAAATAGACATTAAGGCCATGACCCATGGCTTCAATGGTTCCAATTTGACCGACAAAACTACTGGTTCCCATGCCTGCGCCAATGTGGGTGCTTTCCATTTTGAAAACCAAGGTTGAAATCGGTCCCAAAATCGCCGATACGATGATGGGTGGTAGCCAAATGATTGGTTTTTTGAGAATGTTTTTAAACTGAAGCATTGAAGTGCCGATGCCAACACTAATAACCGTGCCGATGTTGTTATCTTTACGGCTCATCACCGCAAAGCCTAACATTTGTGTCACCCCACCAACCACAGCAGCGCCCCCAGCAATGCCGATGAGGCCTGTTTCACCACCAAGTGAGATGCCAATGGCAATCGCGGCTGAGGAGATTGGTGATGTGAGCGCCATGCCAATCAACACAGCAATCACAATGCCCATCACGAAGGGTGTGTAATTGGTAGCTGAATAAATATAATCACCAATCAGTTCCATCACCGTTGATACTGGCACACCGATGATGCTTGCGGTGATTAGTGCGATGATGGCAGATAAGAGTGGGATTAATATGATATCAAGGGGTGTTTTACGTCTTAAGATTTGATTGAGCCCTTCAATGGCAGCAATGGTCGTTAAATAAGCAACAACTGGATCGCTGTAAATTGAGGTTCCAATCCCACCAGCAATACCGCCGGCGATTAACGCTAAGCCTTTTTTATCTAAAGCAAACGCCACACCAATCCCAATGCCGATACCCATAAAGCTTTTTAAGGTGTTGCCGAGATTGATCAAAGTATCTGATAGAGATGCTTCAAATAGCCCTTCGATATTCAACCATCCAACATGACCAATCAACAAACCAATTTGTTCAATGATCACACCGATGATTAAGGTAGAAAATAATCCGAGTGCCATACCATTAAGGGTTTTAACCAAGTAGTTCAAAATCTTTTTTCCCAAGGTTGTTTCTTCCATAGTTTTAGCCTCATTTTCATTTATTTTGTAAATCCTTATTTATTTTAACATATATTATGAGATAAGCGTGTAATCTTATCGTTTTTTTCATGTCTTTATCCAATATATGTTTTAACCGTGTGTGCTGAATAATAAAAAAATTAAAACCATACATTTTAAGGTTATTGTTTTTAACCGTGATGATGGGAGGGTTCTATATTTATCGTGTGTTTAAAAAAATGCTTAAAGCTAGGCTTTTGTGTGATCGTAACACACCGGTTGATCTGTTTGAGTTACTAAAAGACAGCACTCGCAAGTTTGAAGGTGGTTCAATCCATAAAAAAACTCTACCGCAGTAGAGTTTTAAAAAATGGCTTTTAATTGTGTGATGTCATCGATTAACATATCAGCTTGAGCTAACTCATCAGCTGACCCATAACCATAAGTGCAACCAATGGTTTTAATGTTGTTATGTCTACCTGCTTGCATATCATGATGGCGATCACCAACGATGACCATTGGTGGTTTTAGTTGGGGTTTGATGCGAGCTAGGACTTGGTCTTTATCTTGAATATCAGGAAACGTTTCACTACAAACCAACAAGTCAAAATAGTGATCCAAATTAAATTGTTGTTGGTGTGCCTCTAAATAATAGTGTTTGCAATTACTAATAAAAACGAGGTGATAGCCTTTATCTTTTAAATATTGTAGGGTGGATAATGCGCCTTCATAAAGCACCGCTTTTTGTTGCTGAATGCTTTCTTTCATCGCCTTAGATAATACGTGTGATGCTTCTTGACGGGCTTTTTGTGGGATGTCTTTACCAAATTGATCCCACATGTCTTTCGGTGTTTGACCTAAAAACTGTGTGATTGTTTCATCTGAAAACTGCTTTTGCGGTGCGTTGTGTGTGGTCATTAAATATTGGTAGGCAGTTTTAAATGCGTTGATGTAGATTTTACTGGCATCATGTAAGGTTCCGTCGTAATCAAATAAGATGGTTTGCCTGTCTTTCATTTAGGTTAGCTCACGGAGGAGATTAGCCATTTCAATGGCGCTCATCGCAGCGTCGAACCCTTTATTGCCTGCTTTGGTGCCACTTCTTTCTATGGCTTGTTCAATGCTGTCGGTGGTTAATACCCCAAAGATGACAGGGATTTCTGTGTCTAGACTAACACTGGCGATGCCTTTGGTGACTTCACTGGATACATAATCGAAGTGTGGGGTTGCGCCTCTGATGACAGCACCTAAAGCGATCACGGCATCATACTTACCTGATTTGGCAATCTTTTTAGCGATGAGTGGCATTTCAAAGGCACCTGGAACCCAGGTGATGTTAATGTGATTTTCAGGTGTCCCGTGTCGTTTTAAAGCATCAAGGGCGCCACTTAATAATTTACTTGAGATGAACTCATTAAACCGTCCAACAATGATGTTTACTTTTAAATCTTGTGCTTGTAAATGACCTTCAAATTGTTTCATGATTACTGCTCCTTTTTGAAATTAAGCATATGACCTAATTTCTGTTTTTTAGTTTTTAAGTAATACTGATTTTTTTCATTATGATTCATTTGGATCGCAACGCGTTCAACCACTTCAATGCCAAACCCTGCTAACCCATTGATTTTTCTTGGGTTGTTGGTCATAAGACGCAGTTTTTTAGCGCCTAAATCATTTAATATTTGCGCTCCGATGCCATAATCTCTTAAATCATCTTCAAACCCTAAAGCTTGATTGGCTTCAACGGTATCCATGCCTTGGTCTTGTAGATGATAGGCTTTGATTTTATTGATCAAACCAATCCCACGGCCTTCTTGACGCATATACAGTAAGACGCCTTCACCGGCTTGTTCGATTTTATGCAAGGCTTCGTTTAACTGTTCACCACAATCACAGCGTTTAGAGGAAAACGCATCGCCGGTTAAACACTCAGAATGCACACGAACTAACGTTGGGGTCGCCGGATTGATGTTGCCTTTGACTAAGGCCACGTGATGTTCACCGTTTAAAGTGTTTTCATAACCAACCATCTTAAAGACGCCGTGTTCTGTGGGCAGTTCACTTTCTGCGGCACGTTTGATATAAGATAGGTGTTGATGACGGTATTCAATCAAATCAGCAATCGAAATCATTTTAAGATTGTGTTTTTCTTTGTATTTGATTAAATCAGGGACGCGTGCCATTGAGCCATCTTCATTCATAATCTCACAAATCACCCCAGCGGGTTTTAACCCAGCTAAATCACTTAAATCCACCGCGGCTTCGGTGTGCCCAGCGCGTTTTAACACCCCGCCTTCTTTTGCAATTAAAGGAAATACATGGCCTGGTCGTTTAAAATCTGGTGCACCAGCATTTGGTTGCATCGCTAAGCGAATGGTGTCAGAACGTTCTTGTGCACTAATGCCGGTGGTGGTGTGCATGCCGTCAATGGATACGGTAAACGCTGTGTGAAGTTGGTCGGTGTTGTCTTGAACCATTGGGTTTAAGGCCAATTGTTCCGCTTTTTGTTGGGTTAAAGATAAACAAACCAACCCGCGTCCATGGGTGACCATGAAGTTAATCGCTTCTGGCGTGATTTTCTCAGCCGCCATCACTAAATCGCCTTCGTTTTCACGGTCTTCATCGTCAATCACGATGATCATGTCACCTTGTTTGATGGCTTTAATGCCATCTTCGATGGTATCTAATGTCATGTTGATCAGCTCCTAATAGCCATATTTTTGTAGAAATGCTTTGTCAATGGGTTGTTTTTGATTGGAAGATGGTTGATGGTGCATGAGTTTTTCAACATATTTTGCAATCATATCCACTTCTATGTTTACTTGATCGTTCTTTTTTTTCTTCGTTAATATGGTTTGATCTTTGGTATGTGGGATGATGGATACTTTAACATGGGACGCCGTGATGTTTGCGACCGTTAATGAAATGCCATCAATGGCGATGGACCCTTTTTCAATCACGTATTTTAATAACGACTCATCGGCTTTAATGTCTATCCAAATGGCGATATCATCGGCTTTCATTGATGTGATGGTGCCGGTGCCATCGATGTGACCACTAACCATGTGGCCATCAAAGCGATGATTGGCCAACATGGCCCGTTCTAAATTTAGAGCATCGCCCACGGATAAAGCTCCGAGATTGCTTCTTAATAAGGTTTCATGCATGACATCAACGCTAAAGTAAGTGTTTGATTTTTCGGTGATGGTTAAACAAACCCCATTGGTGGCGATAGAATCCCCAACCTTTGTATCTTCAAGAACCTTGCGCGCGTTGATGGTCAAACGGGCGCTTTTTGAGCCTTTTTGAATGCTTTTTAACCGACCGATTTCTTCTATAATACCTGTAAACATGGTTATGACCTCATTTCATATACGATTAAGACATCATCATCGATGGTCTCAACAGAGCGTCGTGTTAAGCGTTTCGATGCTTTGATGCTGTCAAAGCCAAGGCCCCCAACCGGTGTTGGTGCCTCATGCCCTCCGATGATTAAAGGGGCAATAAAACTATACACTCGGTTCACAATCCCGGCTTGGATGGCCGCAAAGTTTAATGTCGCACCACCTTCTAATAAGATGCTGTTGATGGGGCGTTTGCCTAAGATTTCCATTAAGGCATTTAAATCAAGATGGCCATCTTTTAAAGGCGTGATTAAAACCTCTGCCTTGGTGTTTTTAATGGCACGAATGCGTGATTCACCAGCCAGTTCACTCACCGCGACCAACACCGGGCTTGTCTTTTGGTTTAAAACCTTAGCATCTAAGGGAATCTCACCGAATGTATCACAAATGATGATGATTGGATGGCTGATGATTTGTTGGTTCAAGCGTGTGTTTAACTTAGGGTTGTCGTGGATGATGGTGCCAACCCCCACCATGATTGCTTGCAGTTGATGTCTTAATTGGTGGGTGTGGTATCGTGATGTTTCGTTACTGATCCAGCGAGAATCATGGGATGTTGTGGCTATTTTGCCATCAGCACTCATCGCTGTTTTCATCACAACAAACGGTGTTTGGTGTTGTATGTGATGAAAAAATGCTGCGTTTAAAGCGCGATTTTCAGCGTCTAATACGCCAAGGGTGATGGTGATGTTGGCTGCTTTTAATCGTTTGATCCCACGACCAGAGACGCGTGGGTTTGGATCTTCAGAAGCGATGACAACATGCGCAATGCCATGCTTAATAATAGCATCGGCACAAGGTGGTGTTTTACCGATGTGTGAACACGGTTCTAAGGTCACATACATCGTCGCACCTTGCACGTCTTCAGTGGCGTGTTTAAACGCTTGAATCTCTGCGTGGTCTTCCCCATAGCGTTGATGATACCCTTGTCCAATGATACGGCCATTTTTAACAATGATTGCCCCAACTAATGGGTTTGGGTTTGTAAATCCCATGCCTTTTTTCGCTAA
>PWKX01000017.1 GCA_003559585.1 Mollicutes bacterium
CGATCATGTTTTAAAGGCGCACTTAAATGTTTGATGATGTCTGGGCCAAAGGCTTTAAGTAATCTAATTTGAAAATCTGCATCTTCTTTTAATGCAATGCCTAATAACGGCAACTGTTCGATATCTTTTTTAATATAAGGCCAAATGAAAGCATCATCACTTCTTAAAACTTCACCAACTTCACCTAATAAAGAATGGTCTTCTTTCAACACAAACGTAGCTATGCGGGCGTTGTTTTTAATGGCGTTGCTCGCGTATTTAAAGTTTTGTGGGTCTTGCTTACAAGCAGCCAACACAATGGTTTCATCGTCCATTAAATCAAGATAAGCTTCGATGGTTACCTCATTTTTTTTGATGGCCTTGATGATATCTTTTTTCTTCATTGCATTCATCCCTTTTTTTACGTTTGATAGCTTTATTTTAGCCGATGAAAGCTTAAAATAAAAGCCATTTAACAAACCTTGGTATGTTAAATGGCTAAAATAAATTATTTGATAAGCTTAAACATGGTGTTGATGTCTTTTGCGATTTGTTTGTTTTGATCGTTCATGTCTTCTTTATGGCGGTCCATTAGATGGTATGAGGGAATCACAGTTAAGCCACCATATGAGAAAGTGGAATCTTTTATGATTTTTTCATCGCCTGCTTCAATTAAGGCCTCACCTGTGTTTTGTTTGGTGATATGATTAAAAGCTTGAATGGCAATGTCACCGTTTAAAATCACAACTTGTAAGTTTGGAAACAACGATAGTTCTTTTTCTAATAATTCTGCGTGTGCCGCGATGATGTCATCATTAACTGGTTTACCACTGGTTTTGTTTTTAACAGCGCTTGTGATATAGATGCCTTGATCGAGCAATTCTTCCATAGATCCAAAATCGTAATTGACTTTTTTAAAAATGGTGTTAATTGACTTGAAGTATGCACCGTTGACACCGGCATAAAAGTCATCATCGTCGTTTTCAGGGACGATGTCATTGATCATAACCCCTTTTATGTTTTTCGGGCTGATCGAGATTTCTGGCAAGGTTACCCAAGCCAACTTAAGCTTCTTACGGTAGTTTTTTAACGTTTCTACCATATCAATCATGGGATTCACGCTCCTTTTTGGTTTTCAATCTAATGGTTAGGCCATTAATCCTTGATATTAAAAAAACACCACACTGAAAAATGTGGTGTTTTTAAGACATAAATGTAAGCAAAACCTCTGACATACACATCAAATCCTTTTGATCAGACGTGGGGTGCTTCACCTTTATTATAGGCAACTGGGTAGCGAAATGCAAGCATAAATGAATGCGGTTTCAATATTTATGGTGTGTCTGAAAATAAACGTCTAAGTAAGTTGGCGTATAAACTTCTGGTTGAAGTTGAATAAATGGTTTCTCTTGCTAATACTGGATCATCGGTGATGATGCCATCAACACCTAATTCTGTAGCTCTTTCTATGCGTTCAGCATCGTTCACGGTCCAAACATGGACGTATTTACCGGCTTGTTGGATGCGGTCAATGTAGCCTTGGTTTCTCAGTAAGAAACTAACTTCAATTCCGTAGTGATCAACATATTCAAGGTTTAATAGTGGTTGAATATCACCAAAGAAGGTACTTACTAAGAGTAAGGTCTCTATATCTGGGTCTAATCGTTTCAAGTCTCTTAGGGTGCTTTGATTAAAACTCATGATGACTGTGTTATCGATTAAATCGTGTTCTGTTAGTAGATTGATTACATAGTCATTTAAATCATCGTCATGCACTTTTAACTCTAAATATAACGTCGCTTGGTTCTCAATCAATAGGATTGTTTCTTCTAAGGTTGGAACGTGTTCACCTGCAAAGGCTGGATCAAACCAACTCCCTGCGTCTAAATCTCTAATCTGTGCATAATCGGTTTCTCTTACTAGTGGGTTACCACTAACATTAGTGGTACGCCCTAGCGTGAAGTCATGGATGACTACCGGCACACCATCACGCGTTACATGAACATCAAACTCAACAGCATTCGCGTTTTCATCAAGCGCGTTTTGAAAAGCGATTAAAGTATTTTCCGGTGCCCCAAGACTTGAACCACGGTGAGCAATGACTTTCGGTTGGTTTAATGCCATTAAAGGCACCCTATCTTCTCTAACCGCACCGATGACTGTTCCGAAGTTTAAGGCTAAAACCGCAATGACAATTGTAGCAATCACGGGTTTAACAAAACGCTCATTCACTTTGATGGTGCGGTAAGCTTTTTTAGTCGGTCTAGGCAGTTTAATGCCTTCATCTTTACTGATGTGTTCATACTGCGCGGTAATCCAAGCGACGTTGACTGGGATTAAAACGAGCGTAGCTAGGGCCGCCACAACGGTGTAAAGCACATAAAGAATGGTTAAAACACTACCTAAAACAAGGGCTTGCCCTCTAACAATTTGAACGATCAAAGCCACAATCGCTATCAGTAAAAAGTAAAAACCATATAGGATAACATTTAAAACCACATTGATGATGAAAAACTCACCCATACGCTTAAAGCGGGCACCACCTTTTTGTAGGTGCCATTGATGTTTTAAGGCATCTTTAAGTTTATGATCATTGGTTGTGAGTATTGGTAAGGTGTATAGTGATTCAATAAAAAGTAAGAAAAGCATCACCATTACCACGATGGCGATGATAAATAGATTACGGTATATTTGCAATTGATCTAACACAAAATCTGGAATGTTAAATGTTGAGGCAATGGGGCCAATATGGAATAGGTGAACAAACAATAAAAACAAGGCACTAGGAATCAATAATAAGAGGTGATAACGTTTCACTTTACGGCCCGTTTTTACGATGGTTAATTTTATTAAATCCATCAAACCAATCTCTACGTTATGGTAAGAATAATGATAGAGGATGCTTAACGCAATAAACTCAAACACCATAAACATCGAGACAATCAGTAAAATTAAAAACAATAATGGCAAGGTTGTATAACTCATAATAAAATCAACCATCGCACGATTGGTTACGACTTGATAAGGCGATAAATAAATCGCAAAGCGGATGATTAAATTAGCCATTGGTAATACAATCAAAGCCCCAAAGGCACGGTAAATAAGTTGAAACAACAGTAAAGTTTTTCCGTTTTTTTTCATCATGGCATACATGTTTAGCAGTGTAATTTTCATGTTTAATCCTCCTCTTAGTATGATAATTATATCATATCGCCATAAAATGAAAAGCACATCACTTATGAACGTGATGTGCTTGAGTCGTTGATTTTTTTAATCAGTGATTTCACTTTATAATATTGTTTATGGTATGTTACATGATCAAAGGTTAAACCTTTTAAACCGTATTTATGATGATAACCAATGTGATTGATGTAACTTTCTATAGGCAGTCCTTCTTTTCTCATAAACTCAAGTAAGGTACTGGTGGCGTATGCATCATCAAAAGCACGGTGGGGGCTTTCAATGTTAATGCCGTATTGTTCTAATGCATCGCTAAGTTTATGTGGGTAATCAGCATTATCTTTATACACCGTTAATAAATCTAAGATATCACTATCCATCACAAAACCAGGTTCATATTGCTTAAATAACGTCACTAAGAACCCAATATCAAACTGCATGTTATAGGCAACGAGCAACGTGTTTTTATGAATATAAGGTCTAAGCGCATCATAAACGCGCTTGGGTTCTTCACCGTGTTCACACATCGATTGCGTGATGCCGGTTAATGTGATGATCTTATCACTTAAGATTTTTTCTGTTTGACAAATCATGTTTATGGTATCTAAGGTAATCAGTTCATCACCTTCATGTTTTAAAACAACAGCGCCGACATCAATGATTTGATCCTCATCATGATAAAAGCCCGTTGTTTCTAAGTCGAAAACAACAATATAATCATATTTTTTCATGAACTCACCTCTTTTCTATACTCTAGCATGTTTTAGCCTATGACACAAGAAAAAACACCGCATAAAGCGGTGTTTGGTTTAATGCATTGGATTTAAATCATCATCAAGCCAGGTGGCTTTTTCATCTAAAGGTTTCATAAATAACGTTTCGTTATACGCTTCATGCTTTGCATGGTGGAATTTGAAGATGAAGTCGCTGTCGGTTTTACCGAAAATTTCGATTTTACCTAAGGGGTGACTCATCATGTAACGGAACCCTTTTGCCACGCCATTTAATTGTTTACGTGCTTCTTTTAAGATATCAAGACCCTTTGATAGTGTGACTTGATACCCTGTCGCAAACTTAACGGGTCTGCATTGGAATGTGTAATAAGGTTGAATACCGGTCTTCGTTAACCCTCTAATTAATGTGACTAACGTATCGATATCATCGTTAACACCGCTTAATAAGACCATTTGGTTTCTAACCACACACCCTGCATCCATTAATGCTTTAATGCCTTTAATGGCTTCTGAGGTTAGTTCGCGTGGATGGTTAAACTGTGTGACAATAACGATTTGTTTTTTCTGGTTATAGGTTTTTAAGATGTTTAATAAGGCTGGGTCTTCGGTGATTCTATATGGAAAGACCACAGGAATTCTTGTGCCAAACCGAATGAAATCAAGATGCTCAATCGGGGTTAAGTTTTCTAAGTAATTTTCAATTTCTTCGTTTCTTAAAGTGAAAGAATCGCCACCTGAGATTAAAACATTGTTAATTTGTGGGTTGTTTTTAACGTATTCAACCGTTTCTTTCATACGTTCGTTGATCTCATCACGGGTATAACCGACCATTCTTTTTCTAAAACAATAACGACAGTACATAAAACATACGTTAGTACTTAACACCAAAGCGGTGCTTTGGTATTTGTGTTGAAGGCCTGTCATTTTAGTATTCGAGCCTTCACCACTGGTATCATATTGTCCGTGGTCATCAAGTTCTGCATCATTAGGGATTGCGAGTTTACGGATTGGGTCATTTGGATCATTTTTATCAATCAAGTCATAATAATACCGTGTGGTGCTTAAAGGATGTCTTTCAGATATTTTTTCTAAGGTTTTAACTTCCTCTTCTGTTAAGTTTAAATCGTCTTTAAACCCATCCACGGTTTTGATTTGTTCTTTCATGCGTGTTTGCCAATTCATGTACATACCTCCACTTCATATTAAAAAACCACATATTCCACATGGCTACCATATTATTATACATATTTCGTAAAAAAAAGCAATTTTTGTTAAAAAAAAGAAAGGTTTGCTGGGGGGACAAACCTTTCACAGGACACCAAGTGACTGTTTTTGATAAAAGGGGTTTAAGGGCTTATTATAGCCACTATGGTGTGTGGCACGTTAACCACAAACTCATTATAGCAAACATCTTTTAAAAGGAAAGGCCACATATGTCGTTTTTAGTATTTTTTGATGAAATGAATCATAAATATCTTAAAACAAACTTAACACACCCATCGATATCATCAAAATCGCTAGCGCAGCGACCAAATTACCAAGGGTGATCACAATCAATGCAGGTTTTAATTTAAAATCAAATAACGCCGCCGCTAACGAACCACTCCATACCCCTGTTCCAGGTAGAGGAATTGCTACAATGATAAACAACCCCCACAACCCATATTTATCGATCTTTTCACGGTGTTTATCCGTGTTGCGTTTGATAATGCGGTCAATCAATGATTTAAAAAACGAGAATCGTTCTAAGAAAACAAAAATTTTCTTAATTAATAAAATAATCAGCGGCGCTGGGATTAATGAAGCTGGAAACGTTAAAAGTAGTACCATAAGCGGTGAGAAATCCATCACCAGACCAACTGGGATGGCCCCTCTTAGTTCAATTAAGGGTGTCATGCTGATGACCATGAGGATAACCTCATTATGTAAAAAATCTAAAATGTTAAGCATAAACTCTGTCATGGTTTAACCTCACTTCTTCATGTTTTTGATAAAGTCTTCTTTTTTAATCACGTAACATTCATGATCAGCATCACATAAGGAAAGCTGATTGATATGCAATCGTTTAAATAACTCAATCGCTTTTTTATTGGCTTTTTCTGTGACAATATGGATTGTCTCAAGGTTTCTATTCGTGAAAGCAAACGCTATAATTAACGTCATTGCATGATCCGCATACCCCTTGCCTTGATAAGATGGTTTAATCACAATCACGAGTTCAGCTTCATCATCGTAGCGATGGTGAATCAAACCGATTAAGCCGATAAAATCATTGGTCGATGCATCAACAATGCTGAAATATACTTCTTGTGATGCGTCTGTTTGTTCGTTGACATAATGAAAGAAAATGTCTTTTTGAAAAAAGAGACGACTTTGATTAAACAACGTCGCATCTTCATATAATGACATCAAAGTTTGAATGGGATGAAAATCTTCTTTGATGAGTGGTCTTATCATGGTAGAGCCTAATGTTTTTTTCATATCTCACCATTTCTTCGGTATTTGATACGCAACCAAATTTTAGCACAATTGGCACGTTTTCGCTATGAATTTATCTTTTAAATTAGCTTTTTTATAAAAAATACGTGTTTGAATCATGGTTATGATTCGTAGGCATGGTGTTGATTCTATCATAAACTGACCATGTTAAAAAAAGGGTATTTTGTCACTTTTATAAAGGTCAGATACCGGTATAATAGACACAGACTAAAAAGAAAGGGTTGACTTGATGAAAACAAAACAACTCGTTTTAACCGGCTTACTGATAGCGTTAGTAACCGTTAGCACTTATGTTAGAATCCATATTCCACTTGGAACTGGTGGTTTGGTTCATATTGGCACACTCACGATGTTTGTGATTGCTTTAAGATTCGGACCACGGTATGGCGCACTATCTGGCGGCGTTGGCATGGCATTATTCGATTTATTTAGTGAGTGGGTAATATGGGCACCAGGAACATTGATCATTCGTTTACTTGCAGGGTTTTTAATTGGTTACATCGCCTTAAGTAAACAAGGTCAAGGTGAAAATAAACTGCGCAACGTTTTAGCCCTAATCGTTGGTGGTGTTGTGATCATTGTAGGTTACTTTATCTTTGAAGGTGTCTTTTTGGGCACAGGCTTTGCGGCTATTGCCAGTGTGCCTGGTAACCTCACTCAAGTTCTTATTGGCTTTTTTGCTTTATTTATCCTACCTTCTGTGCCTCGTTTAGAAGACCTAGAATCATAGGGTCTTCTTTTTTTATTATGGTTTTATAAACGCATCATCATCCGTGTTTTGATCAATGTCAATGTATATTTATGTTTAAAAGCAAAGCCCCAAAATCGCTCTAAACATATTTAGTTTAGCGATAATTGGGGCTTTTATCTTTTAATAATATATGATTACAACTGAGTCATTAATCAAAGATAATAATGCTGATTTCCATTGCTCCTGGATAATCATAGGACTCATAAAACTCAATTTCAATGTATTGTTCACCATCATCAAACGTTAAAAAGCCCCATAAATGATCTCTGTCAACACCATAAGTATCAAGTTGCCAGTGAGGTCCGTTTGTGATGTAATCATAGTAATACGAGAAAATGTTTAAATCAGGTGTTTTTTCAATGATATAGGTTCTAATACTAATGCCATCATCTTCATAAAAATGCAGTAAGACACTATCAGGATAGCGGGGTAGGTTAGCAATATCGGGTTGATTCACAACATCTTCATTTGGAATGTCAGCTGACGCAAGGCCATAAACTTCAATGATGATATTAGAAGCGTTTCGATATGATAATGAAGTCTCAATAACAATCGTTGCATCTTGCAGATCGGTACTTAAATAAATAACTGCTTTATCAGGGCCAATTTCATAAGCTTCATCTACCTCCCAATACCCTTCAGCTAAAACATCACTCAGTAATTGATTGTAAATCGCGTGAACAGAGTCTCGAGCTACATAATGGCGTTCTTGAACCACATCAGGTATATCTAAAGCATGCGTCATTGCATGATAGGCTTGGATGTATGGTATCGTGTCAATATGACCAAATACATTTACCATCCACTCATCGTTAGGAAATTCATCGGCCGCAACCAATCCTTCTTCCAAGATGGTTTCTAATAAATCTACCATGAGTTTGTAAATGTTTAAATGACTACGGTCAAATAACGCATAAATATCTGTAAGATCGCCACGGTCTTCAGGGAAA
>PWKX01000149.1 GCA_003559585.1 Mollicutes bacterium
AAATTTTCATACACTTTACCTATTTTAACCATGCTGGCGGTGGTGATCATGTTTAAAATCAGTTTTTGGGCGGTGCCTGATTTCATCCTAGTCGAACCAGTCAACGGTTCAGCACCGGTAATCGCTTCAATTGGGTAATCAACCACTTTTGCAATCGGTGATAACTCACTCGTCGTCACACAAGCGGTATGGCATCCTTGCGTTTTAGCATATTCAACCGCGCCCACTGCATATGGTGTGCGACCACTAGCTGCAATGCCAACAACCACATCATGTTTGGTTAATTGATGCTTTTCAAGGTCTTTAATCGCAGCTTCTTTTGAATCTTCAACATTTTCTAATGCTTCTCTTAATGCTTGATCGCCACCTGCGATGATGCCGATGACCAAATCATCTTTGACACCAAAAGTTGGTGGACATTCACTGGCATCTAAAACACCTAAGCGTCCACTCGTACCAGCGCCGATATAAATTAGACGGCCGCCTTTTTTAAAACTTTTGGTAACAACATCCACCACAGCGGTAATTTGGTCTAAAGCTTTTTCAACCGCAAGTGGTACGGTTTTATCTTCATTGTTGATAAGCGTTAGAATTTCTTTTGTTTCGCATAAGTCAATGTTTTTGGTGTTGCCATTTCTTTTTTCTGTGCTGATTTTACTAATGTCTACCATCATATGTCCACCTCAAATTTCTTTGGCTTTAGCCAAGACGTAAGCACCGTAAACCGCTTCTTTAATATGTTCCTTGATGGTTATGTTTGTAAGCGATGATGCCAAAATGTTGATGATTGTTTGTTTAACATAAGGTGCTTGTTTGATAAAGCCACCGTGTAAAGCGATCGTTACTGGTTGATCGGTAGGGTAAATCTCTAAAGCGTTTAAAATATGTGATGCCACATATTTGCCTTCATGTTCAAGCAATGTTATCGCTGTTTGATCGTGGTTATGAGCCACCTGTGCCACTACTTGACTAACCGAGGCAATCTCTCGTTTTGAGTTTGAATAGATGAACTGTTTAACATCATCTAAATTTGATGCCTGTAAATGATCCATCACCGCTTTAGATAAGGCATCTAAAGCTTGGTTTGCCTCAACCACACGAATGGTATGTTTGATGGCTTGAATCACAAGATGATAAGCCGAGCCCTCATCTCCGAGGAGATGACCATGACCACCGAGTTGGTGATGGGCATCTGCGGTTTTCACCATGATGACACTGCCGGTGCCACCAATTGCCATCACCACATAATCCTTAGGGTCTTCTGCGGCTGCGTAAAGTGCGATTAACGCGTCAGATTCTAGTGATACCTTCGAAGAAAATGTTTTTGATAAAACGTCTTCGTAAGCCGATTTATTTTTCAAACCAGAAATGCCCGCAATGCCACATTGAATCGTGCATGATGCTTGTTTAGGAACATGTGGTAATAATGCTTTAATGGCATTTTCAATATGTTGTTTGCTTTGTGTGATGTCAACTGAAAAGTTCGCAAACCCTTCAACCACGCGTGTGAGCTCTTTGCCCTCATCATTGTATAATACCCCTAGTGTTTTAGTCCCCCCACCATCAATGGCTACGATGTAATTAGGCATTGACTGGCAAAGTTCCTTGTAAAGGACACGTGCCTTTTAACACTTCAATTAACACTTTAATGGCATGAGGGGTGTACTCATATAAACAGATGTAGTTTTGAATCACATCGGTATAAAGTAAATCATAAGGATTACGCATCGCAATCACATATACTTCTTTATCAAGGTCATGCAACGCTTCAATCAATGAAATTTGTGCGTCATAAATGTTAGCGTTATACGTTTGGATGATGATTTGATCTTTTGTTTTAGCAAGTTTTATAATCATTTCAATTGTGGTTGCATCTGGGGTTAAAGGCACATCTTCTACCGTTAAATGTGGCAAGGCTTCTTTGATTTGTGCCATCGCTGTTTGATCACCATGTGTTTCATCGGCCACCGAAGTTGCTTTGGGGTTAACCCCAACAAATAAGGCGTTATCACTTAACTCAAGTGTTTTACCTTTGACGCGCGTGGCACCTTGACGCACCACATCATAGGCAAAACGGCGGTGTGTTTCATTATTAACGATGGGTTCAATATCTTTAAAGGTTTGTTCTAAATCAGGTTGAGCCATGGCGTGTTTGGATCTTAAGACACGGCTAAAGCGTTCGTTTAGGGTTTCTAAACTTAAACGACCAGATTCAATCGCCTGTTTAACGTGCTTAGTCGCTTGAATTTGTAAATCTTTTGCGTGACAAATACAAACTAAGTTCATGCCTGCTTCAATCGCCATCAAAGATGCCTCAACAGTCCCGTAATTATCTTGAATGGCTTTCATTTGCATGCCGTCAGTTACGAGTAACCCTTCATACCCTAAGGTCCCACGCACGTAATCAGTCATACATTTTTTAGATAACGTTGTTGGTAGTCCATCTTCTGTTAAAGCTGGAAAATCAATGTGTGAACTCATAATCGCTTGCACACCTTCATTGATCGCATGTTTAAATGGCACAAGTTCAACTCGGTTTAAACGTTCTAGTGGATAATCAACCTTTGGTAAAGCAAGGTGTGAATCAAGGTGTGTATCACCATGACCCGGGAAATGCTTGACCGTGGCAAGCACAGATTGTTCTAAGCCTTTGGCAAATGAAATGCCAAAATCAGCGACTTTTTGTGAATCATCTGAGAAACTGCGGACCCCAATAACCGGGTTTTTAGGGTTGTTGTTGACATCTAAAACTGGAGCTAAGTCCATATTGATGCCAAATGCTTTTAATTCTCTACCCATATAAAGGCCAGCCTTATAGGCATTTTCAACATCATTGGTCGCACCAATGGTCATGGCACCTGGGAAAAAGGTACCACCATTATGAATCCTTGTCACCATGCCACCTTCTTGGTCAATGGTGATAAACAAAGGAATGCCAATGTTGTCATAAGCTAGACGTTGTAAATTTTGATTTAAGTTAAATAGTTGTTCAGCTGTTTTCACATTACGAGCAAACAAAATCACATTGCCCACTTTATGGTCTTTAATCAATTCTATCGCGTGGTCATTAACCTCTAGTCCGTCAAAACCAAACACAAACAATTGACCAATTTTTTCTTCTACTGTAAAACTGTTTAGATCGATGTTAGTCATAAATATGATATCTCACTTTCTCTTTTTTAAACGCTTTGGCATCTTGATCCATCCATTTGATTAGCGCACTTAAACTCATTGTTTCTTTGCGAATGACATCGGTACCTGTTAATAAATCAAACATTGGATGCATGCCTTCTTTATAAGGCGCATTGAACGAAAACGCTTCATGTAAATCTCTAATCATATAAAGCATCACCATGCCTGTTTTCACAGGTTCAAAACGGTAGCGATCAAAAATGTGAAGTTCGATGCCCTGACATAAACTACCAGCGTGTTTAGAAAAGGATGGTGTAAAGTATAATGGTCTAAAGCTAACGCCTTTTAACCCAAAATTATTCAGCTTAGTCGCTAAGGACTCTGCCTTTAACCACGGACTACCAATCACATGAAATGGTTTGGCAGTACCGCGTCCTTCTGAAAGATTGGTTCCTTCAAAAATACAGGTCGCTAAATACGCGTATAAACTGCTTGTGGTGGGGATATTGGGTGATGGCATCACCCAAGGTCTTTCTAATAAATCATAGTCCATAGAACGCATGTAACCTTCCATTTCAACCACTTTTAAATCACAGTTTATCTCATATTTTTCATTGAATAGTTTCGCTAACTCACCGGTTGTTAAACCATGTCTTGCTGGCAATTCATAATAACCAACAAATGAGCGAAAGTTTAAGTTAAGGATGTTGCCCTCAACATGAACGGCGTCAACGGGATTAGGCCGGTCAAACACAACCATTTGCTTGCCGTGTTCTTTAGCGGCCATCATCGCATAAGCCATCGTATAGATGTAGGTGTAAAATCGTGCCCCCACATCTTGAATATCAAAACACAATACATCAATATCCTCAAGCATGTTAGCACTTGGTTTTTTTTGTTTACCATACAAGGAATAAACAGGCACACCTGTTTTTTCATCGGTATAATTCTCAAGGCGCACACCGGCTTGTAAATCACCTCTAACACCATGTTCTGGTGCATAAAGAGCTCTTAAGTCGGTATGTTGATTCAAGATATCGATGGTAGATTCAAAATCTGAAGTGACCCCGGTTGGGTTGGTGATCAACCCGACGCGTTTGCCTTCAAAAAAAGCTTTTTCGTCTAAAAATCGTTCAATGCCTACTTTAAACATGATTCTCTCCTAATGATTCAAGATAGTCGACCGCTGGTTTAGTGATATAAACGTTAACCATAATCATGATAGATACCCCTGTAAAGACAAACATCATCATCGTGAAGGGGAAGGTAAACATGACTAAGGGAATCAATAAACTAAGGACGAGCAAGATGCTTCTAAATAAAAACTTGCCTGCTAAGAAAAATGATACTTTAAATAATAAAAACAATTTAATGCGTGGATACACACGGTGCACGGTTAATACATATAACGTGATGATAAAAAGGCCAATGAGCAAAAAGAGTGAAACATAGTAGCCAATGTGCTCAAAGGTGTTGCCATTGGCTTCTAAACTAAGCATGTAATACCGGGTGTTGCTCACAGCAAGTATAATCAATAATATTAACACAAGGTTTAAGGAGAACTTCTTTTTGAAATCTTTAACAAAATAGCCGAAGTAACCTTTGATTAAGGGTTTGTCATCATAATTAAAATAATCAGAAAACATGTTATACCCAGCGCTTAAAGCGGGGAAAATGGTGACGATTGGTAACATCGTGATGATCATCATGATGTTTAACATCACAATTCTTAAAACCCAATCGGAAATGACGGTGATGATTTGATAAAAACGGCTTTCAAATTTCATAAATCAGTTCTCCTTTCTTGTGTGTTAACCGACGATACCGGTTCTTTCAATTGATTCAACGAATTGTTTTTGAACAAATAAGTACATGATAAGTAGTGGTAACATCATCAATAAAGCAGCGACGTTACTAATTAAAGCTAAGAAGACAGGGTTTTCCCAAACATCTTGGCCAATTAACGATAGACCACCTGTATAAAATAAAGCAGCATACACGTTTTCAGCGGCGTTGATGAGTCGCATGGTTAACAGTGGGAAATCAGCGGTAGATACCTCGAAAATGTTGACGAAGTATGCGTCATTCCATTGCCACACAAAGGCGAACAACCCAACTGTGACAAGTGCGCCACGGGCGTTTGGCAACATGACACTTCTGAATGTTCTAAACACCCCAGCACCATCAATTTGAGCGGATTCTTCTAATTCCTTAGGCAAGCCTTTGAAGAAACTTCTAAAAATATAGATGAAGATCCCAGAGCGAATGCCCATGCCAAGCCCACTCATTAAGTAAATCGAGCTTTCACGACCAATTAATCCCAGGTCTCTAAAGTATAAATATTGTGATAAGGATAACGCTTGTGGTGGGACGACAATCGTGATAATAACAAACAAGAAAATAATGTTTGACCCACGAAATCTTAAGCGACTAAACGCATACCCCGCTAAAGCGGTTGACGCTAGTTGTAAGAACATCGCTATCGCACTGACTTTAAAAGTATTCACAAGTGCGTTACGGTAATCAAGCACAATCGCAGCTAAGCGAAGATTCATGATTGACCAGTTTTCAGGTATCCAAATAACCGCAGGGTTATTCACATCTTCAGGCGCTCTTAGCGCCATTAAAATTTGTTGGATGGTTGGGAATAAGATCACAAAAGACAGTCCAATCAATAACACCAAACGAACCGTAACCAGTGTGATTGTTTTAAACTTACGCTTACGCGTCACATTTTTGCTTTCATTGGTTAGGTTGGCTTTGATATCTAAAAAGGATTTCTTGAAACCAACGATGATTTTATCTATGATTTTCATAAGTTTATCCTTCATAATGACTATCTCCAATCTTGAACCCTTTAGCTAACAGTGCGATGAAGATCAACATGACGAACACTGTCCCCACATAAATCCAAGCCATGGCGCTACTTAAGCCCCAGTTTTGCCTGTTTAACTCTGTGGTGATGATGTTCGACACCGAAGAGGTTAAGAACGTATCAACCAATGCATAGACCGTAACCGTAATCATATGAGGGGTTACGTTTGGCAATGTGATAAGCCAAAACATTTCATAAGAGGTCGCACCTTCAATTTTAGCCGCTTCATATAAATGACGCGGAATCGATTGAATTGAAGCTAAAAACAATAATATGGGAACCCCTGCTAAGGCAAGGATGGCATAAATACGATCAATTAAATCAACGATGAAGCCAACTAAAAACTCAGGCACTTCAGCTTGAATCAAATAAAACTCTAAATCAAAGATTTGATCAATACCTTGTTGGGCTAAAATCTCGTTGATGGCTTCGCCGCCCCCTACCGCTGTGGCAACGGCCGCAGAGTTTAAAATAACAGGGACAAAGAAGATAGCACGGACAATTGCACGGCCTCTAAATTCCATATTTAACATCACCGCAATAAATAAACTAAAGATTAAGAGCACCGGTAAATTGAAAAGGACATCCGTGGTCGTTTCTAATAGTTCAATGCGGAAACTGGAATCTGAGGTAACATGCGTATTCCAAGCGTAAACATAATTATCAAAGCCAATAAATTCGGTGATAATCTCGCCTGCACGTGGGGTTAATTCAAAGAAACTATACCTTAAAGTGTTGACCATTGGCACTAAGAATAGTAGTAAAAATCCTGTGATCCATGGTGCGAGGAAAATAAAGGCCCATATGATGCGTTGTGTTTTATAAGGCACCCCTAAATCAAGATAATAGTAAGGGAATCGTTCTTGTTTTTTTATGTATTGTCGTTTTTCTTTCTGCATATTATTGGCCCTCCCTTACAACATAATCAAGACTATCAATGGTGATGCCATCAACTGTGACAGCTGACAGATTATAGTTGATCAGAAGTTCCACACCATGTGAATAAAGCACCCTATATACATTCCCACCAAGGTATTCATGTTCAAGTAAATGTCCTTGATGAATGCCGATGGTATCAATTTCGTTCACTTGTTCTTCAATGATATCTAACCAATTTTCATATTGTGTAGACATATAGTAATTATAATCGGTATTGATCAGTTTTCTGGAGTCATCATATGATAGGGTATATTTAAGGTTAGAGCCTGTCTCTAGATGTTTTAAGAACTGATAGCGTGCGCTACGTTCACTTGGTAAGTTGATGCTTTCGCCGCTGTAATCAACAAGTCCACTTAATATCAATTGTAATAGTGGAATCTCATAATCAATGATTGGATAAAGCGTTGCTCTTGTGGGCAAGTCAATGATCTGATCAGCATAAGGAAACGCAAAGCCAAACGGAGCGGTTAACATCGTGTTTAGATTAGATTGTTCTAACACCGCTTGTTGGTAGCGAATCGCATCTTGTAAGTAAATCGCATCGCCACGGTCATAATGACCGGCTAATAAACCACCTAAGTCAGAAATCATAATGTTTTGATACGCATAATCAGATTGAAAGCGATTAAAAATCGAGTCATAAAATGATGGGTTGATCACATAATCATCGCCGCGATGTTGATACTGAGTTTCATCATAAGGTAATCTGGTTGGGCGGTGATAACTAAACAACTTGGCGTGTGAACCTCTAATCCGACTTGCGGTGTAGCGGTATTGATCAAACAATTTATGATAAGACGATGTTGACATAAACGAAGTCCCAGCGTATAAACGCATGCCATGGTCTTCTAAATACGAATTTAAACGTGCATACCCATCATCGCCACCAAGAATGCCTTCAATGTTGGCGCGGGTGTTTAACTCGTTATCGATGCCACCATTTAAAGCGCCTAAATACACCGCATTCATGTTGGTCACACCGCGGTCCATAAGCTGTGCAACAATGTGTTCAGCTTGTTCAAAGGTTGTCATGGTATCAAGCGCATAATAAGGAACCCCTAAGAAAAACTCACGTTTGTCATAAGCACCAAT
>PWKX01000064.1 GCA_003559585.1 Mollicutes bacterium
ACGTTAACCAACACGTCTTTACTCATGGTATCTCAGTCCAATCTTAAGTTGCTCTAAATTATGGTTAAACACATCAATCATGCTAAAGCCTTCATCAAGTCGGTCTTTCGGGAGGTTTTCCCCAGCGTATAAATATAAGATGATTGCCCCTGTTTCACTAGATATGGCATCCGCCACTTTCGGATCAATTAACATTTCACTAAAAAGGTGTTCAATGTCATAAGCTTTCATGCGGTCGACCATATTGGCTAAAGCTTGTGGGGTTGGTTCTGCATCGGGAGAAAACCCGCGGTAAGGGTTGATGTAATCGAGGTCGTAACGGTTCATTAAATAACCAAATGCATTGTGTCCACCATGCATCATCACATGCAGTTCAATGTTGTCTCGCATGGCTAAGAAGGCTTCGTGAATGTCGTCTAAAGCTGCGTTGTATTCTGAGGCTCTTGCTTCAAAACGTTCGGCTTCTTCAGGCAAGAGTTCATTTAATGCGTCTTTAACAGCGTTAACCATCTGTTTCATATTTATGGGGTCGTTCCAAATATGGGGATCGTAAACCACATGATCTTGTGTATCCTCACTAACAACCATTTGAATATTTGGGGTTTGATAAATAGAAACGCCATCAACCATCACATCAAATCTGATTAGAGCCACGCCGTTATCTAAAGCTGTGATGGTGAGGTGATCACCGTGATTGTCAATCTCAACAATGCTTTCGTAAGACGCATCTGTGAGTGAAGCGCTTAGTTCATAATCACCTGTAAGGAAGATGGGGGTATCACCGGCTTTGATGTTGGCGTCTAGCGTCACAGCATCAGCTACCGAAAGTCCGGGTAACTGCCCATGCCAATGATTATCATGGACATAAGCCACCCGTTGCCTAGTTGCTCTATTTATGATTTCAAAGGTATCGATGTCTTCTTGAAGGTCTTGCTCACCATCGCCAACGACGATGTTTATGGTTGGGGTTTGATACAGTGTTTCTTCCCCTTGTTTTAAAGCGAATGAGAGACTGGCTATGCCGTCTTTTTGGGCGTAAATGTCAACGTACTCGCCCTGATTGTCAATGCTGATTAAGTCATCAGTGCTCTGAGCATGAATGCTTGCTTCAAGCGTGTGCTCATCACCTAGGTCAAATGTGATGTTGCCGTCTCCAATGTTGGCGCCTAAGGTCAGCGTTTCACCGATGGCTATTGCCGGTAAGTTTCCATGCCAATGGCTGCCATGAACATAAGCTAAGCGCTCATTATTTTGCTGATTCAAAAGCTCAAACACATCGATGTGGTCTTGTTCGTCTTGGTCATGATGGTTGCCATCTAAATCCATGAGCTCAACGTGTTTGCTTAAATCTAACATGTTCATGTCTTGTCGATTTGATGAGGCAATCATTCTTTGAACCCATGGTTCCATTTGATTGCCAGTGTAAATCAGTAAATCAGCGTCAAAGATTTCTAACACTTTTCTGGGTGTTGGTTCGAAGTTATGGGCATCAACGCCTGCGGGTAAGATGAATTCAACATCAACCGCATCGCCGCCAATGTGTCGGGCGATGTCATATTGTGGAAATAAAGATGTCATAATCAATGGCTTTTCACGGTCCTCACCAAGGCCACACGCGGATAAGGTTAAGGTTAATAGTAATAAGATGTTAAACATTAATAATTTTTTCATGTTGGTTCCCCTTTCTATACAAATACCGAGGGTATTTTACATAATTTAAACGATAAATGCAAACCATTTGCATTTGATGCAAAATAAGTCGGTTAGCTACAAATGACAATGGCTTGTAAAATGTATGTAAAAACCATTATGATTTCGTAAAGTTGTTAAAGGCTATGATGGCCTTGTGTCCCATTTTAGGTGAAAGGAAGATGTCTAAGACTAAAATATTGGTCATTGAAGATGAACAAACCATGCGAACGATGATTTGTTTTGATTTGCGGCAGCTTGGCTATCAAGTTGATGCAGCCTCAGATGGAACTGTTGGTTATCAAAAATGGTTGTCCAATACCCCACTCTTTATTGAACACGCATTTAATGGTGTCATGATTACATTACATGACATTACCGATATTAAAAAGTTTGCCAATCTGATAGAATCGGAATCCAAACGATTAGAAACCAATAATCAAAGATTTATTGACAATTGCTAAAATAGACCGCCTCGATTACCAATTAGACTTAACCCCTGTTTCAACCCAAGAAACCTTCGATGATGTATCGCTTATATTAGCGTCTAAAATAAAAGAAAAAAGTTTATCATATCACCAGGATATTTTGGATGCAACGCTTATGTTAGATGTTGATAAGTTTAAACAAGTGATTCGCAATTTAATCAGCAACGCCATTCATTACACGGATCAAGGTTCAATTAAGCTTCGTGGCCATATCAAAGAAAACAACTATGTGTTAACGGTTGAAGATACGGGCATTGGCATTTAGGCTAATGATCAAGATAAAGTATTTAAACGGTTTTACCGTGTTGAAGCTGCAAGAACTAGGGACCAAGGTGGCAGTGGACTGGGTTTATCAATCAGTAAAAACGTTATAAAAAAAACATGGCGGAAACATTTGTTTAACCTCTGAAATCAATAAAGGGACAACCATAATGATATCGTTACCTATGGTTGATATAAAAAAACAAATATATAAAATCAAAACCATTCCATTTAAAAAGGTAGCCATCACTTAATCGCTTTATGGTAATGAGGCTTTAATGGTTTCGTTTAGATACAGTTATCAAATAGACATTGTATGCTCACGGACCAAATGGCTGGTCTAAATAAAGAAAAATCAACATGATTATCAATGATAATTATTAATAAAAAACGCCTATATGAAGGTTTAATAAACTTTTAAATCAAAATTATTGACAAAAAAATGGTTTAAGAGTAAAATTGATTCACCAATAAAAAATTGAAAAGCCAAACCTAAAGTGATTTAGGGACGGAAAACTACAGGGTCTCACGAGAGATAGCCAGTTGCCAATGATTATTGTGCAACTGGCTTTTTTATATCTCATGTTGCACATCCATACATGTTAAAGGCAAAAGTAGAGAAATCTACTGACGCAAAACTATAGGGCCTGAAATGGTAGCCAGTTGTCATGTTACTAATGCATTTAGTAATGATGGTAACTGGCTATTTTTTATTGGTTTAAATAAATGGGGGGGTGAGTATGGAACGAAGTAGAACTATTAATTTAAGTGTACTTATTCTATTGTTACTCGGGTTAATATTCTCAGTATCTTCAGCATTTGCTTTCTTTCAAGATTTAAACGTATCAAGTAGTGTTGACGTGATTGTGATACAAGATTCAGTCTCATTAGTGGTTACTGAAGATAACGATCATGCGCGAACATGGCGTTTAGTTCCAGAAAACAGGCGATTGTTCACAAACGATGCAGAGATGATTGTGTTGAACTATGATGTTGAAACCAACAGACAACTGGCTGAACCTGTCAATTTAATCATTGAAGTTAGTGGCATCACCATTAACCAACAAACCACCTATGCCCATTTGGTTGATGTCTCAATAGTTGAACAAGGCCCAAGAGCCATTGTCGAACTTTATGAAGAACCGATACGCATCACAGTACAGGTTAGGTTAATCGAACCCATTGATGAAGCAGAAGCATTGGCTTTGGGTCTAGACTTATCAAGCGTTAATGTCGCAGATTCTAGATTTGCCTACCATGAAATTGCCGGAGAAAACATCCGGTTTGAATTGCATTTCACTTTAGAGAATCAAGATTCATAAAAATATAAAAAATTAAAATTAAAAGGAGATTTTATCTATGAAAAGAAAAGGTTTATTAATTGGAAGTTTATTGTTTGTGGCGTTACTGGTTACATCAGTAACATTTGCCTTCTGGGCAAGTGGCATTTTAGGTGAAAATGATGAAGCGACTGGTACCATCACAATTGGCGAAGGTGAAGAAGTTCAAACCACTGTGTCTGTTGCAGATGAAAGTGAAGACAACAACTTAGTTCCAACCGCTTATGGTGATGCAGGAGTAGATGATACCGACGTTTTAGAGTTTACTGTTGTTTGGGAAGGTACAGGCGCAACTGGCGCAACCGGAACTTTGAATGTGACAATTGATTCATATTCACTTGGTTCTTTGAGTGAAAATGAAATCGACCAAATGTTTAGTATTAACGTTACTTCAGGAACTGGCGCCATCACTGCTGGAACAGACCAATCCGTTGAAGTTGAGGTTATTTTCCATACTGAACCTGCAAACCAAAGCATTTATGATGAAGTTGCTAACGGCACCTTAAGCATTACGTTAACATTCGATGTAGACGCAGACTAATTAGATCATTATGAACTAAAGGAAATGAGGTGGGACCATGAAACGGAAAAAACAATTACTTATCTTAACCATGACAGTGTTCATGGTCCTTTCTTTTTCATTGATGATTAGTGATACACTAGCATATTGGCGTGGACCTGTGCTTGGTAGTGAAACACAAGCTGTGGGAACCATTCAAACAGGCATTTGGAATCAAGCGTTTGAGTGGGATCCTAGTGCAGACTACCTTGAAGGCGACATTGTGATTAATAATGGGGTGCGTTACCGTGCAACACGGGATAACCCCGACCGAGAACCTGGTGTTGATTCTGGCTGGCGAGGACGCTGGGATGTTGTTGATTGATAGAATATAGGTGATAACATGGCAAAAAGCACATTAAAAAAACGCATCTTGAAATGGATGGGCAATGGTTTATTTATTGCCCTTGTTTTTCTGTTGAGTGCTTATATTTTAACTGAAGCCATAGCACCATCTAGAACTGTTGATCTGTTTAGGTTCAAACCTTATGTTGTTTTAACCAACAGCATGGAACCTGTGATTAACACCCAAGATGTGGTTGTTGTGGGGAAAGCGGATGTTAGCACTTTAGAAGTGGGCGATATCATCACCTTTCATGTTGACATCAATCAAGATGGTAATCAAGAAGTGGTGACGCATTATATTTATGACATTGATGATAGCGGTGATGACATAAACTTTAGCACGCATAGACATTTTGAAAACGCAAACGACATCACGCCCGATAACTGGACAGTGCATGAAGATGATGTGCTCGGTGAATACCGTTTTACCATTGCTTATGCAGGATTTTTTATCAGTTTCATTCGAAGTCCATTTGGGATTTTTGCGTTAATAATGAACGGCATCATTATCACCAGTATTGTGATTTTGATCAAGCTTGATAAATCTAAAGACGCAAGTGAAGCTTAGGTGGTGTTCGAATGCGTAAAGTTATGATGAGTGTAAAACGCTTTGTGTTTCCAACCAAAGCAAGAGTTAACGATATGAAACATAAACAAAAATGGGTGTTATGGGGTTTTTATGGATTGGTGTTCGTGATCATGTTGAACGTGCTTAGCATGAGTTATTTTAGATATGTTGATGATTTTCGTGTGTTACCATTTACTTATGAACAAGCTGTGACACAAGCGCAACCGGTTAGCGGTACAATGGATGTAACCGTTGTTCGATTATCTAAATTAAACACCGAAGCCATCACTGTCGGCGACCGTGTTGTTGCTTATGAACAACAAACCCTTTTGCCTTTAAACCGTGCTGTGCCCATTGTTCTCAATGTTATTGAAGTTGATGAATCCTTATCAGTACTTGAGCTCACGTATGATGATGTTCTGATATCTACCATTGCCTTAGATGATGTGCTAGGTGTTTATGAAACAGAAGCTTCAATTGTGGGTGTTTTTTACTTTTTAATTAAACAACCTGGTGGCTATGTGTTTATGATGCTTAGTCATGTATTGGTGCTGTTACTTTATTATTATGTGTTCATTTACGATCACCCCAGACGGTTTATCAATCATTAACGATTGATTTCTTAACCATTTAATGATATACTTTAATTGATCAAAACTATTGCCAAGCAAATCTGGTGATGGGTTTGACAAAGCCAAACCCGGAGCAATCCGGTGACGGAAAACTATAGGGTCTCTCTGAGATAGCCAGTTACCTGACTTGTCTAAGGATGTGTTGACGATGAAAAAAATCATCGTTTTAAGCGCAATGGTTTTTTTAATTTTTGCGATTAACTTCAAATTATTTTTAAACGCTCAACCCGCTGAAACCGTAAATCATCATCTTACGCTCAATGGCTATTTTGTTTTGGATACTCAAACGGCACATGCGGATACAGCTAGACTCATCCCACAAGGCGCAATCCGTGGCGTTGGGGATGTTCATGCATTGGTTTATGAATACACGGTATTGATAAAAGAGGATGCACAATTAGACGCTGGGTTTAACCGCGTGATATTAAATGGTCTTGATGATAAAATGGCTCATAATTTAAACATTTTAAACATTGACACAACCTTAGTTGATAGCGAAACCACAGATCAAATAGACATTTTAAAACAAACCTTTATTGTGACAATCACTTTAAACCAACCATCAACAGAAAGAGAACTGGCGTTGTACCGTACGATTACGAACATTGAATATGATGTGAACTTATTTTTAAAAGAATAACCAATCAAAAAGCCTCCAATTTTGGAGGCTTTCTTCTTATCTTAAAAGCGGTAAACAGCACAAGCGCCAGTGTCGGTTGGCATCGATTCCTCAGGAATCACAACGACGGTACCACCGTTTTGATAGACAATATCGATTAAGTCATCAAGAGCATCGTCAACTTTCGTGTTATGTTGGCTTTTTGGAACCAACATGCCGTTTTGTTCATCAATGCGGCCCGGAATTTGTCTGAACGCTTCAACGATTAACGTCTCGACACGACCGGTGATGGCGGCTTTGGCGATGAGTGGTAATTTGTCATGAGCTAAATCTTGCTGATAAGCTTTTTCATAACGGTTGGTCAATTCTTTGATTCTTTGTTGGTAGCGTGGTTCGATGATGTTCCATGCCTCTTTTTTTAGTTCTTTCATTTTGAGTTCATGGGGCGATTTTTTAATGCCTTCTTCGAGTAAATAAATGTTTTTGGAATGGTTCTTAAACACATGGTGGTATTCAGGTAATGCAAACAAAATTAATGGTTTACCCGAATCTTTTGAATAATGTTCATATACATATTTATCGACTTGTTTTAAGTAGCGTTCAATGTCTTTATCAACTTCGTCTTTTTTCGATTTATGACCGTGGAACATGGCTTTAGCACCAGCACCACCATAAGAACCTTGCGCTAAATAACTTTCCGTGTATTCATTGCCTAAAAAATCTTGAATGGTACGGGGTTCACCCTCGGCTTGAATGATTTCCCTAAAACCAGTTCGGTTACCTTCATATAAGTTAAATGACTGTCTATCGATGGCCAAGACTTGATACTCATCTAACCCTTGCATGTCTTTAAAGAGTGGTTTGGTGTGGAAACGTTGTCCCACAATCGCCATTTCATTCACAGGGTTTAACATGATGTAAATGACACAATCATTTTGATTCATAAAGATGCCGAAGCCTTCTAACCGTTGATTCCATAGTAACCGGTCGTCTTTAATGGTTTTCAACGTGTCAATCATGTCTTGTTTCTTGTTTTTATCCACAAGATCGTCCAGTTGCTTTTCGATGTGTCTAATCATGTTGCCAAATAAAATTTTGTCGCCTTCGGTTTCCGTAGGATCCCAATTTGTAGGCACATAAAGTGAAATGTTTACATCTTCGGATTGATTGAAGATTTCATCGGGAAACTGCCTTGCAATACGGTATTGCATAACATGCCTCCTAATTCAATTTTGTGTTGCTTTGATATGTATAGTATAACGTGCTTTTTAAGCTAAAGCAAAAAAATATGCTTGTTCGCAAGCATATTTTTAGCGTCTTATGTGGTTTTTTTACTAAAGGCTTTTTTAACATAACGGCCAATTCGTCTAAAGAACTTTGTTTCTTCATAGGATAAGATGGCCACTTTATAAATGGGTGAAATGACAT
>PWKX01000025.1 GCA_003559585.1 Mollicutes bacterium
CCGACACCAAACAAAACCGTGAAGAAGACTTAAACAAGATGAAAGAAAACTTAGAAAGCTTACTCGGTCATCATCACTTTGAATACAACATCAAAGGCCGCATTAAAAACATTTATTCTGTCTATAAAAAAATGGAACAACGTGGCAAAGAATTTGATGATATCTATGACTTGTTAGCCCTGCGCATCATCGTTAAAAGCGTTGAAGCCTGTTATAGCGCAATTGGTGTCATCCACTCAAAATACACACCCATCCCAAACCGCTTTAAAGACTATATCGCCATGCCTAAACCCAACCTTTATCAATCGCTGCATACCTCTGTGATTGCCCAAGGGAAAATATATGAAATTCAAATTAGAACCAAAGAGATGGACCAAATCGCTGAATACGGGATCGCAGCTCACTGGAGCTACAAAGAACAAGGCGCCAAAGTCCCGATGACAGAATTGGTCAGTAAAAAGCTAAAATGGTACGGCGAATTGATTAAATTCACCGAAGAAAGCGAATCAGAAGAAGAAGTCTTAAACTTACTAAGAGATGACATCTTTCATTCTAATGTCTATGTGTTCACCCCTGATGGCGACATCATCGATTTACCAAAAGGGGCCACACCACTTGATTTTGCTTTCAGGATTCACACTGAAATCGGCATTAAAACCGTTGGCGCGATTGTCAACAGTAAAATTGTGCCCTTAGAATACGAATTAGAAACCGGCGACATCGTTCAAATAAAAACATCGAAAAATTCCTTTGGACCCAATGATAACTGGTTGAAAATCGTCCAAACATCTGGGGCAAAAAGTAAAATTAAAAACTACCTAAACAAACAACGCCGCGATGTGCTCATTGATATGGGGAAAGAGGAATTTCAACGCGAATACGACACCCGCAAACAAAGGGTTAGTCTAAACGATAAACTCATCGAATCCTTATTTAGCAACAAAGGCATTAAAACCGTCGATGATCTCTACTATGAAATCGGTAAAAACACCTTAACAGCTCGCTCTGCGGTCAACCATATATTAAAAGAAGAAACCGACTTTAAAGAAGAAGACTTAATTGAATCCATCAATAGACCACGTAAAGAAAAAGCCCCAAGCGATTCAAACATCATCGTCGATGGGTTAGACAATCCCAGCATTAAAATCTCAAACTGTTGTACACCCATACCTGGTGATTCAATCAAAGGCTATATTTCAAAAGGCACCGGCATTGCCATCCACAGAAGCAACTGTAAAAACTTACAAAACCTTGATCCCTCACGCTTCATCGATGTACAATGGACCGACAACGAAACTGAAACCCACAACGTCAACTTAAAAATCATCGTCATGAACCGTGATAATATCTTAGCTGAAATCATCAACACCATCACCACCGGCGGGGCAAAAGTCAACCAAGTAGCCGCCTCAACCAACAAACGGGGTGAAGGCGTCATCAAAGTCAAAGTCGGCGTGAAACACAAACGCGAACTTGAAACCAGCATTATCAACTTACAAAAGATCAACGGTGTGATGAACATCGAGAGGTTGATGAAATAATGAAAGTACTCATGCAGCGTGTCACAAACGCGACTTGCACCGTCGATGATGTCGTTACCGGTGCGATTCAACAAGGGTTGTTGTTGTTTGTGTCATTTAGACAATCAGACGATGAGGTTATCATCAACCACCTAGCCAAAAAAGTTGCCAATTTACGCATCTTTGAAGATGGTGAGGGCAAAATGAACCGCAATGTCCAAGCCACCTCAAACGCGGTGTTATCGATTCCGCAGTTCACCTTAGAAGCGAGCACCGAAAAAGGACACCGCCCCTCATTTTCTAAGGCGTGTGACCCACAAAAAGCAAACACCTTATTCAACCGCTTTAATCAGCGCCTTGAAGAAGAAGGCTTAAAGGTTTACAAAGGCGTGTTCAGTGCCCATATGAACATCACGTTAAACAATGACGGGCCTGTTACCATCATTTTAGAAAGGACACATGATCATGATTAGACAACTAACAGAACAAGACAAAGCGACCATTTTAGACTTTCTTTATGAGGAACCAGAACTAAACCTCTACATCATCGGTGATATTGAAAACCATGGTTTCAACACAAAAAACATCGTTTTCTACGGTGAATTTAAAGATGATCAACCCATCGCCGTGATGAACAAAAACATGTCAAACCTCACCTTCTACACATCTGAAAAAAGCTTTAATGAGGCATGGATTGATGTGTTTAACCAGGTTGGCTTTTTATTTATTTCTTGCCAAACCTCACAAATGTCCGCCATCAAAAAACATTATCCTGATATGCGTGAGGATGTGATGGATTTTATGAAATCAACCACGTTTAAACGCGATGAATCCATCGATTATAGCGGGCTTAAGATTTTAAAAGACGCACACGATGCTAAAAAAGTGCTTGCGTTAATTAAAACGATTCCAGAACTCTACACCGTACACGCCAAAGGCGATGAAGAAGCCATCAACTACTTTTTAAGAAACAGTGGTGAAAACGGCACAACCGTCTTCATCGAAGAAGACGGCATCGTAGCCGCGACGGCCAGTGCGGTATATGAAACAAAAAAATCAGCGATGATTGTGGCGGTTGCAACCCATGATGACCACCGTCAAAAAGGGTTAGGCAAAAAAGTCATGCATTATTTAATGGACTTATACGTTAACCATAAAGGCAAAACCTTATGTTTATACTACGACGACCCACGCGCTGAAAAACTGTATAAGCGATTAAATTTTGTTGATATCGACCGCTGGAGTATGTTGGTGCCAGACGATGAAACCACCGCGTATTGATGCCAAACGCATCGTATTAAGACCGTTAAACTTAAACGACACAAGCGCTTTATTCACCCTAATGTCACGTGCTGATATTGGGCCGTTAGCCGGTTGGAAACCGCATCAATCACCAAAACACACCAAAGCCTACATCAAAGACGCCAAACGTTTTAATAAACAAACGTATGTGTTTGGCATTGTCCTTAAAGAAACAAGCCGTTTAATCGGTACGGTTGAACTCTACAACATCAAACACAACGCCGCCGACACTGGCTTGATCATCCATCCAGATGTTCAAGGACTTGGTTATGGGAAAGAAACGATTAATGCCATCTTACATTTTTCTTTTGAACACTTGTTTTTAAACAAGGTTTATTACCGCACGTTTACAGAAAACGACCCTTCCATTCAATTGATGAAATCACTGGGTTTCAGTGTTTTAACCGTTCAGTACCGCGGATATACCTTGTATGACGGGTCAAAAAAAGACTTAATCGTTGGCATGTTAACCCAGCAAGCATACCATGAAAACAACGCCTTATTGACCGGTGATATCCGGGTTCAAGCCGGTGAGATTTAAGGTGTATTTTATTGACTTAAAGGCGCCTTGCCTTTATAATTAAATCAACCGAAGCGGAAAAATGCGTATCAAGCATTCTAAAGAGAGGGCGCCTGAGCTGAAAACGCCTGAATGCAACCATACTTGACATTTCCAAGGGCTTTTTTGAAATCAGTAGAAAAAGACGTAACCCTGCGTTAAAGGATAAGGGCCGGATATATATCCGGAACTAAGGTGGTACCGCGATGAACTCGCCCTTAGATTCTAAGGGTGTTTTTTATTATAAACAGGAGTGATGACATGATCAAACGCATGAAAGGCACCTACGATATCACAGATGATATCGGTTATTACCAAACCATTGAAAAACACATTCAAAAAATTTCCAAATTATTCGGCTATCAAGAAATCAGAACCCCGCACTTTGAAAGTCGGGACTTATTTCACCGTAGTGTCGGCGCTGATAGCGACATCATCAGCAAGGAAACCTATGATTTTAAAGACCGCGGCAACCGCATGAACACGTTGCGACCCGAGGGAACCGCTGGGGTGGTTAGAGCATTAATTGAAAACAAACTTTATGCCCAACCTACGGTGCCACAAAAACTTTACTACTACGGCAGTATGTTTAGATATGAGCGCCCTCAAAAGGGACGATTCCGTGAGTTTAGACAATTTGGTGCTGAAGCCTTTGGCTCAGCGCACCCATCGTTAGATGCAGAGGTGATTGCTTATGCGTTCACGGTATTAAGAGCGCTGAAAATCAAAGACGTCAATGTCCACCTCAACACCTTAGGTGATGGGCAAAGTCAAACCGCATACAAAGACGCCCTTAAAGCACACTTCAAACCACATATCACCACGCTTTGTCAGGACTGTCAAACTCGTTATGAAACCAACCCACTGCGCATCTTAGATTGCAAAGTAGACCAAGGCCATGCGGCGATGAAAACAGCCCCAAAAACAACCGAACACTTAACAAGTGAGGCGCAAAAACATTTTGAAGATGTGCAAGCGTATTTAGATGCGATGAACATCCCTTATACGGTTGATCATAACTTAGTTAGAGGCCTTGATTATTACACACATACTGTGTTTGAAGTGAAGGTAAGCGAACAACTCTTAGGTGCACAAAATGCCATTTGTGGTGGTGGGCGATATAATGATTTAGTCGCTTCGCTTGATGGCCCTGTCACACCAGCTGTTGGGTTTGCTTTTGGTGTTGAGCGCTTAGTGGTCGCTTTAAAAGCAAACAACACCCCCGTAGAAGCCCCCTATTTACACGCTTATTTCATTATCCTTGGCGCCAAACCACGCTTAAAAGCCATGGCTTTATTACAACGCTTACGCTTAGGTGGTCTCATGTGTGACATGGATTACATGGAAAAAGCCATCAAAGGCCAATTTAAACAAACCGAACATAAACAAGCACGCTTTGTGATGGTCCTTGGGGATGAGGAAGTAGACAATGAAACCATTGAAGTCAAAGACCAAAAACTGAACGACCGCTTCAGTGTTTCTTTTAATGACTTATACATCACGTTAGTCGATAAACTCACCACTTCAACCACCGATTGCCACGATTGCGATCATAAAGGAGAGAAATAATCATGTTTACCCACCAAAATAACACCTTACGTTTAGACCATGTTGGTCAAACCGTTAAAGTAAAAGGCTTTGTCAGTAAAAAAAGAGACTTAGGCAACTTAATTTTCATCGATTTAAGAGATCAAAGCGGCCTTGTTCAATTGGCTTTTGATCCGGAAAACCCGTTAAAAGACACCGCCGAAACCATTAAAAATGAAACCGTCTTATTAGCTGAAGGCGTGGTAAGAGAACGCAGCAGCAAAAACAAAGACATCCCTACTGGTGATATTGAAATAGACGTTCAATCTTTAGACATCTTTTCAAAAGCCAAACAACCACCCTTGATCATTGCCGATGAAACCGATGCCCTAGAAGACACCCGCTTAACCTACCGGTACTTAGATTTAAGAAGACCAAAAATGAAAGACATCTTAACAAAAAGACACCGCATCACCAAAGCGGTCCGTGATTTTTTAAACAACGAACAGTTTTTAGATTTAGAAACCCCCATGTTAACCAAAAGCACCCCAGAAGGGGCTAGAGATTACATTGTGCCTTCAAGAAACCACAAAGGCAGTTTTTACGCCTTACCTCAATCACCCCAACTGTTTAAACAATTGTTTATGATCAGCGGCTTTGAAAAATACTATCAAATCGCCCGCTGTTTTAGAGATGAAGATTTAAGAGCGGACCGTCAACCAGAATTCACCCAAATCGACATTGAAATGAGCTTTGTCGATCAAGATAGTGTTTTAAACTTAACCGAACGCATGATTAAATACGTCATGAAAGACGTTTTAAACAAAGACATTGACACCCCATTTCCACGCTTAAGCTATCAAGAAGCCATGGAAATCTATGGCACCGATAAGCCCGATACACGCTTTGAGATGACGCTTAAACGTTTGGATGATGTTTTTAAAAACACCGATTTTAAAGTGTTTAAAAACGTCCTTGCAAATGGTGGGTGCATCAAAGCGATCAATGTCAAAGATGGCGCCAGTCATTATTCCCGTAAAAACATTGATGCGTTCACCAAAGACATTGGTAAATACGGCGCAAAAGGCTTGGCTTTCTTTAAATATGATGAAGCCTTTAGCGGACCAGCGGTCAAGTTTTTAAGCGACGATGAACTATCGCACTTAAAAACCACCATGGCCATCAAACCCGGTGATCTTGTCTTCGTGGTCGCAGATAAACAAGCGGTTACCAACGCAAGTTTAAACTACTTAAGAAACACCATCGCCAAAGACTTAAACTTATATGACGATGATACGTTTGACTTCACCTTCATCACCGATTGGCCCATGTTTGAGTATAACGAAGACGATGATCGTTATTACGCCCTTCATCATCCTTTCACCCGTGTGCATGATGCCGATAAAAACAACATCGAAGGTGATCCTGCCAATGTGAAAGCCTACGGGTATGACCTTGTTGTTCAAGGTCAAGAACTCGGTGGTGGCTCGCTTAGAATCCACGAACAAACCATGCAAAAGGCTGTGTTTAACGTGCTTGGCATGGATGAAAACATGCAACGTTCACAATTCGGTTTCTTTTTAGATGCCCTTAGTTACGGCACGCCGCCACATGGCGGCATTGCGTTTGGGCTTGATCGTTTGGTGATGTTGCTGACCAAAACAAAAAACATGCGTGATGTCATCGCTTTTCCAAAAACCGCCTCAGCTCATTGTTTAATGAGTGATGCCCCCTCAGCGGTTTCCAAAAAACAACTCGATGAACTCGGGCTTGCTCAAACATCAGATAACGATGAGACAGCCTAACAGCGTTGAACGCTTAATCCCAATCTATGGCACGTGTGCCATCAACGCATTACAAACCAAAACCGTGCTTATCGTTGGTTTAGGCGGGGTTGGGTCATTTGCGGTTGAAGCCTTAGCACGTATGCATGTGGGACGCTTTATTCTCGTTGATGGCGATGTGTTTGAAGCGAGTAACTTAAACCGGCAACTAGGCGCGCTTCACTCAACACTAGGCAAAGCGAAAACCGATGTACTTAAAGCCCGCATTCTTGACATTAACCCCTCAGCGCTTGTCAACACCCACACCTGTCGGTATAATGAAACCACCGCTAAAGCTATTTTTAACACACCGGTTGATATGGCCTTTGATGCCATCGATGCCCTGCAGGATAAAGCGCACTTAATCACGACGTTAAAACAAAAAAACATTCCCTTTATCAGTGCGATGGGCCAAGGCAACCGGCGCGATACAAACGACATCATCATCACCGATTTATTTCATACAGCTTATGACCCCCTAGCCCGTAAAATGCGTAAAAAATTACGGGAAGCAGGGGTGAATCAAGCGGTACCAGTGGTGTTTAATCAAGCTAAACCGATTAAACACCAAGCATCATTCATCGCCTCAAGCCCGTTTTCACCACCAATGGCTGGTTTAAAAGCGGCAGAATACATCATTGAAACATTGATTAAAAAGGAGGCAACATCATGAAAACCATCATCCTTGCTGGCGGTTGTTTTTGGGGCGTAGAAGCCTACTTTAAACAACTTGAAGGCATCAAAGATACCACCGTAGGTTATATCGATGGCATGCGTGAAAACCCAAGTTATGAAGATGTTTGTTCAGGTTCAGGGCATGCAGAAGCGGTTCATTTAACGTATGATCCTAATGACATATCACTCACATCGATCATGAACCATTACTTAAACATCGTTGATTTAACAAAAATTAACCGTCAAGGACCAGACATTGGGCGTCAATATCGCAGCGGTATTTATAACTATGACGACGAACAAAAAGAAGCCTTTATGCGTGTGCTTGATCATCATAAAAAGCAGCTTAA
>PWKX01000179.1 GCA_003559585.1 Mollicutes bacterium
AATACATTTAATATCTCCACTTCATCTTTAAGATGAACAAGGCTATTACCGATGATATAAGCACCATCGTACATGTCTGGTTTTGATTGAAATGCACGCATATCACATACTGAGATACCGATATTTAGATTCATAGCAAGTGCTTTTTCTTTCGCCAGTTTAATCAGTGGTTCAGATAAATCACAGGCTTCAACATCATAGCCTGCTTCTGATAACTTTAAAGCATATGTTGCGGTGCCACAAGCTAAATCAAGCACGCGACCTTGATTGAGACGCGTGTTTAAGAAATGATAGGTTTCTTGGCGATAAGGAAAGACTTGATCATACACGTGTGCCCATTGATTGTAGTTCATATCAACAATCTCCTTTCAGTGTTTGGTAAAAGGATTGAGCCGCCATCAATGCACTTTGTGTTAATTGATGACCACTGTCATGCCAATGAACACTTACCTGTGAATTGGCTTGCGTTAATTCCTCAATGAAAGCCTCTGTTTCAACTTTTTCACACATTGGATCGTTTGTGCCTGCACTGATGAAAATAGGCAACGCATCTTGTGACACCAACTCGCTTTTTCGGTATGGTTTCATTGGATGATTTAACATAAGTGCTTTGAATGGAACAGCTGCATCATACATCAAAGCAGCTAAAATATTAGCACCATTAGAATAACCAAACCCAACCATGTTCGAGGGGTTAATTTCATATTTTTTCGCTAAAGTTTCCAACCGTTCACATAGCGCTTTTGAACGTTTTTGAATATCGTCTTCATCAAAGACACCAGGTTTAAGCCGTTTAAAAAACCGTTTCATCCCCATTTCATCAACATCGCCTTCAAACGTTAAAATATTGGCTTTAGGATCAATTAACTTTACAATCGGCACCAAATCATTCATGGTGCCACCAGTTCCATGAAAAACAACAAATGTTACCTCAGATTGACCTTTAATATATTTATGTTCCATCTTTATCACCTTTCAATGTTGGTCTTGTTAATGAAAACCGTGGACCTAGTGTTGCATACGTCTTTCCACCGAGCCTTGCCACAGGATTGTAGGCCTCATGCATATCATCATGTTCATCCAACAACGAGCGATCAACCACCATATGCTCAATCTCACCGATGATTAAATCACCTGTTTCTTCCCCATTTGAAATGATGCGTGTATGTTGATACAAGCGACACTCAAATCGAACAGAAGCCTCAGCCACACCAGGCACGTGCGTGGTTTTTGATACCACAGGGCTAAGACCAACTCGCTCAATCTCACTTACAGCTTCATCATACGGTGCTGAAGCGTCATTAACGGCTTCAACCATGGCCTGATTTACCATGTTAACAACAAATTTCTTTGAACGCACAATATGTTTAGCCGTATCTTTCATCATATGATTGCGTCTTGAGACACTGATCATGATTAGCGGTGGTTCAACACTCACAAGATTAAAATAAGAAAACGGCGCACCATTTAAAACACCATCAGCACTCAAAGTCGTCACAAATGCAATTGGTCTAGGAATAACCCCTTGTGTCAACAGCCGGTAACGCGCTTTTTTGTCTAAATCTTCTAAACTAAACGATTTAAATGTCTTCATACCTTTACCCCACCAATCTTAAGTACTTATATGTTATCATGGCTTCAATCTTAAAGAAAAGCATACACAAAAAAAAGCATGTTTCCATGCTTTTAATGATTTATTTAAGTTCTAATAACGCAACCGCATCAACTTGCGCTGTTTGTGGTGCCATGTCAAAAGGCATCACAGAGACCAAACGATAGCGTTTAAAGAGCGCTTGAACATCTTTGGCTAATGTTGAAGGATTATTTGAGACATAAATCAACCGTTTCACTGGTTTTTTCAACAACATTGTCACAAGTCCTTTGTGTAACCCAAACCGTTGTGGGTCAAAAACAGCCACATCGAAGGTCTTTTTTTGTTGGGTTAACTTATGATAGGTTTCAACCACATCACCATCGATGAACTGAATGTTCTCAACGTGGTTCAAGCGCGCGTTGTATCTAGCGTTGTTGACCGATGAAACGTCGTGATCAACTGCGGTAATACCCTCAACTTTATCCGCTAAATAAAGAGACATACCACCACTACCGCTATACAAATCAAGCACCTGTTTATCCTCAGGCTTCAATAATGTTTTCACATAGGCATATAACTGTTGAGCTTCTTGTGGGTTATGCGGAAAGTATGCATTCGCAGATAACTGAAGACGCACATCCCCAAGTTTATCTTCAATCGTTTTCTTTCCAGCTAAAAGCTCAATCGTATCACCAAAAGGTTCTTTATTTTTAATGTCGTGATTTTTACTGATCGCAACACTAACCACATCAGGAATATCCAGTATTTTTTGAGCCGCTTTTTTCAAAACTTTATTAAAGATTGTCACAACCATCGTGACTTGTATTTCATTGGTAGAAAAAGACCGTCTAGTGATTAAATGTCTCAACATGCCCTTTTTTGTTTTTTCATTAAAGGCAAACACTTGAAAGGTATCCAATATTTCTAACACCATACGGTTGACATCATTAATCGTCTGATCATGAAGTGGACAATCCATCACTTCCGTCTCTTTTTTATTTAAAGGATTTCTCATCACCGTAACCAAACCATCATCGGTATCCTTCACAGGCATCAAGACCGTTTTCAAATAATGTTTCGGGGTGACCATGGGATTAAACCCATAAAATTTAACTTGCTTTAAATCAACATCGGTATACCGTTCAAAACTTTGTTTAAGTAAATCTTCTTTCAACCGTTGTTGCTCTTCATATGCCACATGTTGCAGCGAACAATTTGGACACTTAGGATCGTGAGCACAATAAGGTTTTACACGGTAAAAAGCTTTTTTCTTAATGCGAACCACTTCACCCTCAGCATAACCAGGTTTTAGTGTTTTAATTTTAATAACCACCTCTTCAGGCGGCATCACACCAGGCACAAAAACCGCTTGGCGTTTATAAAACCCAATACCTTCTCCGTTAATACCGATGGTTTTAATCGTGATTAGCACCTCTTGATTTAATGATAGTTTCGTTTCCATATAAGCATCCTCACACACTTGGTTTGACATCTTCTACATATTTAAACTGAATCTCTGATTCTAAAAATCTAACATACCGTTTTCGCTTTTGTCTCACATCGTGTGACACAAAGAAAAACAATGAAAAAGCTTCCCATAAAAGCACCCAACCACCCACAAACAATCCTTGGATGAATATTTCATAAATGACACTCATTTGATTCACCTCAGGTACAAGTGAGCTGGCTAACAAAAATAAAACCGAGAAAAACACATACATCATCATCTTACGACGGTTTTTATGCAAAAGTTTATCGCTGCGGTATATCGCCATACGAAAATTATTACGAATTGCTGATATAGAGTCGGCTTCTTTTTCATCGTCACGGTTCTTATCTTCTACAAAAAACACAAATTCTATGTCTTCTTTAAGACCGATTTCAAACCCGCTTTCCTCAATAAAACGAAATAGTTCAGGGTCCATTTCACGGTGTTGTGACGGTGAAGCATCCCAGCCTCTAAACAACTCTTCATAATCATCTAAGCGCACTTCAACTAAAAATGCACCTGTTTCTGTGTTCATTTTATAAATGTATTGCATCGAATCTTGGTATTGCCGTTTAAACATGGGACACCACCTACTTGTTCTTTATATTAAGTGTATCACACACGTGTGTGATTGAGCAACGAATTACGCTGTTTCCTCATCTAACCATCTTACAGAAACAAGACGAATCAGCCACGCACCAAGTGGGGCTGTGATGACAATGCTTAACACCGCCAACGCTAACATCACATCGCCACCTTCAACACCTAAGCTATAAGGCACCGCACCTATTGCAGCTTGAACGGTTGCTTTCGGCCAATAAGCAATCACACAAAACAAGCGTTCCCGTAAATGAAGCACCGTTTTCATCGTTGCAAGTAACACACCGACACTGCGAGCCAAAAGCCCCAAACCAATCACGAACAATCCTAACAAACCTGTTTCAAACGCTAAGGTTATATCAACCGCGGCCCCAATTAAAACAAATAAGAAAATCTCAGCAAACACCCATATTTTATTAAACTTCACGGATAGACGAAGACCTAACTTTGGATAAAGCGCGGTGATGACAATGCCTATGGTCATGATACTTAAGAGTGCTGCAAACATCACAACATCTTCTAAAAACGTTTCAAGTGATAACAAGAAAAAACTAAACGCTAATATTAAAACAACTTTTTTAGAATCACGCACATGCATCTTCTTAAACAACTGAACAAGGCTATACCCGAGTAGGGCACCCATTAAAACACCTAATAAAATCGATAAAGGAATATTAAGTAAAGACAACCCAACATGAGTACTTGTTCCCATGTAAATGCCTAAGAAGGTAGAAAAAAACGTAATCGCAAACACATCATCTAACGCCGTTGCTGAGAGCATCATAGTCGGAATGTGCTTATTGGTCCCTCGCTTTTTCTCCATTAAAACAAGCATTGATGGTACGATCACCGCCGGTGAAACAGCGGCAATAATGAAACCTAAAATACCACCTTGGACAAAACCAAAATCAAGCAGCCACATCGCTAAAAACGCAATTGTCATCCCCTCTAACACACCCGGCACAAAAGACAACAACACACTAGGGCGCCCAGCAGCTTTAATTTTATCTAGTCTCAAGCCTAAACCTGCCCTCAACAAAATCACAATCAATGCAAACAATCGCAACGTATCACTAATCGCTAAAATATCATCATCAAGCAAGTTAAAGACATAAGGTCCTAACAACACCCCAACGACCAACATACCGAGCAACCCAGGTAACTTTAAACGCCTAAACAAGAGATTTCCCAGTAAACCAAAGAAAAAGATTAACCCCAAAGAAAACATCATGTGACCATCATCCTCTCTCATATAAAAACCTGCACGCAAAATAAGCATGCAGGTGTCATCAGCACATTAGGCAGTTAAGGCGAACACCATCGCCATATCAACAGAATTATAACAAATAACAACTTGCTTGTCACGTGAAAAAAGAGAGCAACACAAAATAAATCACAGGAATAAGCAACGCTGGCAACATATTGGCAACCTTAATGGTTTTAAGCTGCATAAAGTTAATGCCCATCGCGATGAGTAGTAAATTACCCACCATGCCAATCACCGTAATCATCGGAATGGTCAAAAACTGACCCGCAAACATCGCACCAAGGGTAATCAATCCTTGATAAATTAGCACACTTAAAGCCGCAAACATCACACCAATTCCAAACACCGTGGTTAACATTAAAGCGGTAATAAAATCAAGCACACTTTTGAATAAAAGGGTGGTCATATCACCACTTAAACCATCTTGGATCGATCCCAAAATTGCCATCGCACCAACACAAAAGATAAGCGTACCACTAATGAACCCTTTTGCTAAAGGTGGTAAGTGATATTTCTTTTCAACCTTAAGAGAAAACCGTCTTAAACCGCCATCAATATCAATGATCTCACCAATCACCGTTCCGACAACCAATGAAATGATAACAAGCAAATCATACTGCGTTGATAATGTGCCTTGATCAACCACAATAAAGTCTACTAAGAACCAACCAAGCGCCATCACAGCCAGCGCTAAACCCATGGTAAACATAATCGCTCTTTGCAAGGCCTCTGGTATGCCTTTTTTAAACAGTAACCCTATCAGTGAGGCAACCACAATCGCCCCAGCATTAATCAATGTACCCATTAAAACCCCTCCGCATTATTATAGCGATTAAAAACCACATCACGATGATAACAAACATACCAAACCACCATGAAAAAATATGCAACAACCCCATAAACACTAAACCGTTCAATTAAACCAAAATATGCTTGATCAATGATAACCATCATTAACGGTGAAAGCATTAAAATGAATAATAAAACAACCGTTGCAACAACATAGAAAGTTTCATTAATTTTGTAGAAATACCGTAAAAAAAGAAGCACTGACACCAATGTTAACACCACCACAAAACCAGTGGTAACCATATGCATCACATCTTGAACACTACCAGCATAACCTGTGGTAGACAACGGAAATAAGGCATACCCAATCGCAGATATCATAAGCATACACAATAACAGTATCAAAGCCAACGCTAAATTTTTATCCTTGATTAAACGATATTGACGCACAATCAAAACAAGCGCCAACACACTAAAAAAACCATATACGCCACTAAAGAGCCGTGCCACCACTCTACCAGGGGCATCATCAGCGGTTAAATCACTCACCGCTTGTGCCAAAGGGTTATAACCCTCATAAAGCAATGACCCTATCATCACATGCAAAGCATAGCTTAAAACAGCTAGCGTTGCATATATTAAAACCGTGTTTTTTCGTTTATCAGTCATGTTTGTTCATATCACTTTCTTTAATTAATAAATAATCATCTTTGCTAATCTCATAACACGGCAACATCTCATTAAAATGTTTATCATACACATGTTTCACATAACGAAAGTGGTTTTTTTCAATCACACGTTTCGACCCGACATTACGCTCAAGATGTTTGACAAACACCGTTTCAAGCTTTAAATAATCAAACCCAAACCGTATGATTTGAGCACACGCTTGACTCATGATGCCTTTCGACCAATAATCTCGGTGAAGCACAAAGCCAATTTCACACGTTTTTTGATGAAAATCAACTGTATGAAAATCACAGGTCCCAATCATCTTTCCAGTGGCCTTATCTTCAATCGCATGAGCCAAAGGAATGCCACGCTTCGGTCTTGATAAAAATACCTGTTCTACCGATTTTTTAGCATCTTCAAGCATTCGATAAGCTGGCCATGATAAAAAGCTGGTCACTGTTTGATCAGAACCATACTCAAACATATCTTCATAATCATCAAATCGTATCGGCCTTAATATAAACGACCCACAATCATAAGTAGGTATATGGACCAATGCTTCATATTTCATCATGGGATGCCACCTTTAATAAGCGTAAGTTACACAATATGATATCATAAAACACATAAAAATTCGATATAAAAAAAGCTCTAAAATACATGTTTTAAAGCTTTTAAGAAGATAATGAATCTTTGATGATTAACACCCATCAATCAAATCAAACTTCTCGGTAATTAAGCTCACAACCTCAGTCTCACTCAGGTGGGCAAGGCTTTTAACGTTATAGATATCGTGCAGTTTTTCAATTAAAACCCAAGCAACATAATACGCCTCTCTTTGCTTACCTGTGGTTCCCATCCCCATGGTAAATTTAAACAAAGTATTTGAATCTTGATTAGCCAATTGAGCTTTAACCCCTTTGATGATGTCAGTTTTGGACGCTGTACACGAAGAAAACCAATCAACATCATCACTTAAATACATCGTATCATCTAAACCAGGCGCTAAGATTTGACTAATTTTCATCGCTAAACCTTCTTGCATCAACACCACAGCTAAAGGCCTTAGCCATTCCCCTTTAGAACGCGATGTTTTAGCATGAACAACATGGGTCATTTCATGCGCCAAAACCATCGTATCATACAACTCAGAATGACAATTTTCAATGGGTAAACACAACGCCATACGTCCATCATGGTATGGCGCCATAAAGGCGTTATTATCAAAAAATCCTACGTAATAAACAACAACCAAATCAATGGGCTCATCACAACCTAACATCGCCTTAACTTGTCT
>PWKX01000120.1 GCA_003559585.1 Mollicutes bacterium
AAAACTTATCTACTGGCATTAACTCAAACAGAAATATCTATATCAATGGTGAAATACCGTTTGAAGAACTCCGTGATTATCAGTTCCCACACAGCCCTGATTGGCGTATACAAACCTTAGGCACACGCGATGAAGCTTTTTTGTTTTACTTTGAAGAGGGTGAAACTTATGAGTTATCAATGGAAGTTTCTTTAGGGGCATACGGCATTTTGATTGCTGAATTACAAGCATCGATTGAAAGATTAAATGCCCTTTATAGACAAATATTAGTTTTTACAGGCCCAGAACCCGATCCATTTAGGGATTATATGCTTTCTGATCGGATTCCTGATTTAATTGATAGATTATCAAATGAGCACGAGGTTTTAGGTGAACTGCGTGAACATATCATTGCGATATCAGGGACGAAAAGTGAAAAAACCGGGATATTAGATACCATCTTAGTGCAACTAGAAGATTTTATTGACCGACCCCGGCAAATTCACCGAAACTTAAATGTATACAATCAAAACATTGCTTCACTGGGTACGTTGATTATTTTACTGAGTGAACAATCACTACAAGTTGATTATTTTGCCACACATGGACCGGATGCTGAGCTGCCTAGCAATAGAGAAAACTTCTTTGCACGGACCTGGTTTAGTGTTCGAGCGTTCTTTGCGACATACACCACGGATTATAGTTCTGTAGGACGTACCACAGAATTAACAGATGACGATGAAAGTATTGAAGTATGGTTAACGATTGGACGAGATCAAACCAATGTTTTAAGACGCTTGATCGATGAAACCTTTACCCAAGAAACCGGCATTCAAGTCGATTTAAAGCTGGTTAGTGGTCCGGTCTTATTGCCGGCCACCTTAGCAGGTGAAGGCCCAGATATTGCGATGGGTGTTCAAAACGATGTGCCGGTAAACTACGCGATGCGTAATGCTGTTTATGACATTAGTCAGTTTGATGATTTTGATGAGGTTGTTAAAAACTTCAAAGACAGTGCAATTGTTCCTTTCCACCATGAAGGTGGTTATTACGCCTTGCCTGAACAGCAAATCTTTTTGATGATGTTTTATAGAACCGACATCTTTGAAGAACTCGGTTTAACACCGCCGCAAACATGGGATGATGTCATCACGATGATTCCTGATTTACAAAAACATAACTTAGAATTTTTCTTACCTGTGCCTATTCAACAACAAGGTCAGGTGATGAGTTTACCACCGAACCCAATATATGGTTCGATGTTCTATCAAAATGATGGTGAATTCTACATCAACAATAACCGTCAAAGTGGTTTTGATGAAGGCATTGGACCACGCATTTTCGAACGTTGGACACAGTTTTACACAGATTATAGTTTTCCAGTTGAAGCCAACTTCCCGAACCGTTTTAGAAGTGGACAGATGCCAATTGGGATTGATTATTACAACATGTATAATGTGTTAAGTGTCTTTGCCCCGGAGATTCGTGGCCGTTGGGATTTCATGCCAATACCAGGGACTTTGGTGACTGATGAAGACGGCAATGAAACGATTCGACGCGATACGGTATCTACCGGGACATCAACCATCATATTAGAAAATGCAGAAAATAAAGATGCGGCATGGGAATACTTAAAATGGTGGACCAGTACAGAAACACAAGTTCGTTTCGGACGTGAAATGGAAGGGATCTTAGGCGCTGCGGCTCGTTATCCAACCGCTAATGTTGAAGCGATGCAACAACTGCCTTGGACCGTTGATGAATATTCACGCTTAGAAGAACAGTGGGATCAAGTTCAAGGGATTCCTGAGGTGCCAGGTGGGTATATGACTGGCCGTCACCTTGATAATGCATTCCGTATGGTTTTAGAAGATGAAACCAACCCAAGGGAAACGATTTTTGATTTTGTGCAAATCATTAATGACGAGTTAGCGAAAAAACGACGAGAATTCGGATTAGAATAGGAGGAATATTGTGTCTACTACAAATACAGATAAATACAATTTGACAAGACGTGAGCGATTTGTTCGAGACGTTAAGAAAAACAAACACAATTATGTCCTCATGGCACCGTTTGTCATCTTGTTTATGACATTCACGATTTTGCCAGTATTCATGTCCTTGGGGATTAGTTTCACATACTTTAACTTACTTGAAACACCGAATTTTATCGGTTTAGATAATTACCGGGCATTATTTTTAGAAGATGATATCTTCATCATTGCCCTAAGAAATACATTAATTTTAGCGGTTGTCACAGGCCCTGTTAGTTATTTATTGGCTTTTGTGTTTGCTTGGTTGATTAATGAACTTGGTCCGAGGTTAAGGGCGTTGATGACGTTAATCTTTTATGCGCCTTCTATCTCAGGGAATGCCTTTTTGATTTGGCTTTTAATCTTCTCAGGTGACATGCACGGGTTTGCCAACTCATACTTAATGCGACTAGGGATCATTGATAATCCAATCATTTGGTTAAGAAACCCAGATTACATGTTGCCGGTATTGATTTTAGTGCAATTATGGTTGAGTCTTGGGGTTAGTTTCCTTGCCTTTATTGCCGGACTTCAAAGTGTTGATAAAACCCTTTATGAAGCTGGGGCCATTGATGGGATTAGAAACCGTTGGCAAGAGCTGTGGTTTATCACTTTACCTTCAATGAAACCACAATTATTGTTTGGAGCCGTCATGCAGATTACCACCAGTTTGGCGATTGCTGAGGTTTCCATGCACTTACTTGGCTTCCCGTCTGTACAATACGCTGGACACACCATTGTCACGCACTTGATTGATTATGGTATGTTAAGGTTTGAACTTGGGTATGCCTCTGCCATTGCCACAATATTGTTCCTGATTATGATGACCACCAACCTCGTGGTCCGCAGTGTGTTAAGAAAGGTGGGTGATTAAGCATGAACTTATTTAAACGGATTAAAATGCATTATAAGATTAAGAAGAAAAAGAAGTTAAACCGTTCATTTTGGGGCAGCATGGGTCTGTTTACTGTGCTACTCTTGTTTGGTTCATTCAGTGCTTATCCACTTATATTAACCGCGTCAAACGCGTTTAAACCACTTGATGAGCTTTTCTTATTCCCACCTAGATTATTTCCAAGAAACTTGACCTTTGATAACTTTAGAGATTTATCGGCCTTGATTGGCGATTCATGGATTCCTTTTTCCAGATATTTCTTTAATACCATTATTATTACTGTGGTAGGAACAGCTGGGCATGTGCTGATTGCATCGATGTGTGCTTACCCAATTGCAAAATATAACTTCCCTGGGAAAACATTGATCTTCACACTTGTTGTGTACTCACTGATGTTTGCCCCCCAAGTCACTGCCACACCAAACTACATCATCATCTCTAGAATCGGACTGGTCGACTCACATATGGCCATCATTTTACCAGCGATTGCTTCTAGTTTAGGTCTTTATTTGATGAAGCAGTTTATGCAACAAATTCCTGATGATATTATTGAATCAGCAAAAATAGATGGTGCCAGCGAATACCGGATTTTCTTCCAGATTGTCATGCCACTGGTAAAACCGGCCTGGTTAACACTGATCATCTTATTATTCCAACGTCTTTGGATTGAAGACGGTGGTGTCTTCATTTATAGTGAAGAACTAAAACCTCTATCTTACGCGCTTAGACAAATAGCGCAAGGAACGATTGAACGAGCCGGTACAATTGCGGCTGTTAGTTTCGTCATGATGATTGTGCCTGTGGTCTTCTTTATTTTCTCACAAGCGCGTATCGTTGAGACGTTCAGTCATTCTGGTATGAAGTAGGCTTGATATGATGAAAAAATTATATATTATATTATTAACACTGAGTTTACCTTTGCTGATGGGTTCAACTCAATATAGTTATTCGTTTTATGACGATGTGTTGCATGCAGCTCCAGGCATGACGTATGCCACATATTTTAACGCCACAAGATTAGACGCGGAATTGCGTTCACCTGAGGATTTAACCGTGTTTGATGATGTCATCTATATGGTGGATTCAAGCACAAACATGTTGACGATGGTTGACAGCGGTTTCAACTTAATTGATCAAATTGATACCTTTGAGTTATCGCAAGAATACGAAGCACATTTAATTGCCTTAGGAGACAACGATCCCCAGCCTGAAACGTTAAATTCACCGCTGGGCTTAGATGTTCGTTCTAGCGGCATTTATATAGCTGATACCAGTAATTACCGTATTGTTAAATTAAACCATGATTATGAAGTACTCGACATTTTTGATCACGTTGATGATGTGACTTTTGATGAGATGAACTTTGAACCTCGCAAAATCACCGTCGATGTTGCAGAAAGAATGTATGTTGTTGCTCGTAACGTCTATGAAGGCATCATTGAACTCGATTCAGATGGAACCTTTAACCGCTTTACGGGGGTTAACCCAATACAGTTAAACCCACTAGAAGTGTTTAGACGGTCATTGATGACTGAAGCTCAGTTAGCTCAATTGCAACGTTATTTACCAACTGAGTATACGAATGTCGATATTGACCACAGAGGATTCATTTATGCTACCTCAAGACCCTCTGAAGGATCCGCAGAGAACATGATCCAGCTCATCAACCCTAAAGGCATTGATGTTTTACGCCGCACAGGGTATCACAGGCCAATGGGTGATGTGCATTTCATTGAAGGTGAAAACAACTATGTAACGACCGGTCCATCACTCTTGGTGGATATCGCTTATACCAATAATGGGATGTATACAGTCTTAGATCAACGTCGTTCACGGTTGTTTACCTATGATAGAGAAGGAAACCTACTTTACATCAACGGTGATCAAGGCACACAAAGTGATAAATTCCGTGAAGGGGTAGCCATCGATTATTTAGGCGATGATTTGCTGCTTTTAGACCGCCGCACAAGAACGGTGATTGTCTATCAGTTAACCGATGTGGGACGTGCCATCAATCAAGCTACCGCGTATCACGATATTGGTGAATGGGAACAAGCGGCTGAGCTTTGGCGAGAAGTATTAAGATTAAACACAAACTATGAAATTGCTTATAACGGCATTGGAAAGTACCATCTGCGTAATGGTGAATATGCCAAAGCGGTAGAATATTTCGAACTGGGCCATGATAGTTATTACTACTCTAAGGCGTTTCAAGCACATCGTAACGGCATCATTACTGACAATTTCAACTTGATTATGCTCGGGATTGTGCTTTTAACATCAACGGGTATTGGTCTTAAGATAAGAAAAGTTTACAAGGCGGGAGGTTCGATCATGTATGACGACTAAACTAAAAACACTCAAACAACATTTTCTTAGTTTTCCTAAGTACTTGATGGTCCATCCGTTTGATGGCTTTGATGATTTCAAACGCTTTAAAAAGGGTAAATTATATGTCGCCATCACCTTGATTGTTTTATTTATGTTTTTAAGAATTTATGCCTTTCAATATGAAAGTGTGATCATCAACCCCAACAACCCACAAAACTTAAATAGTTTGGAATTAATATTCTCAGCTGGCTTACTTATCATGTTGTTTGCGGTTGGCAACTGGTCGGTGACAACACTGATGGAAGGTAAGGGTACGTTTAAAGAAATCTTTATGGTCACAGGCTATGCCTTATTTCCAGTTGTCATCATTGGATTTCCTAGTATTTTTATATCAAACTTTCTAACCATGGAAGAAATGGGCTTTTATCATTTGATGATCGGCATCAGCTATTTCATAGCTGGATGGATGTTATTCATGGGTATTTTAAACATTCATGAGTACGGTCTTGGTAAAACCTTAGTTGCCTTTGTGGCGACGATTATGTCGATGAGCGTGATGATGTTTTTCGGCTTGCTTTTCTTCGATTTGATTCAACAATTCATCGCATTTGTCGCATCAATTTATCAAGAACTTAGTCTTAGGTATTAAAGGAGGATGCATATGACACTTAAAAAAGGTATTATTTTGACTTCATTGCTTGTACTTGTTGTATTATACTTTGCGTTATTTAACATGCGTCCTACTCAAGTAGAAGATTTAGACTTGATTGAATTTTCTGAAGAAGGCTTTGTGGATGCGACAGATTTAACCGATACAAATCGTTTGGTAGCAAGCAATGAACATTTTGAATTGTATTTAGATCAAACCACGTCATATTTTAAAGTGGTTGATACACGCAACAATCAAGTTTGGGAATCTAACCCATCTGTACCAGACCCATGGGAATTAGATTTTACTAAACCCATCACACAATCGGCGGTAAACCGTCAAAAATCAACCTTAGAAATCGCATACTATAACCAAGCAGGCTCACTAACTACGGTTAACAACTATAACCGCAGCATTTATCATGCTCAAACAATCTTAGACCCTGCAGGACAGCGGACCTTCTCAATTAAAGAGATTGATGGTGGCTTTCAAGTGTTATACAACATTGTTGATCTAGAGATTGATTACCTACATTTTCCAAAATTCATCGATAAAGATGAATTAGAAGCAATGGACGATTATGACTTATTAACGTCTTTGGCTTATACAGGTTTTAATGAAGAATTTAACGCCTATGAAATCGTGAATTACGAAAACATGTCAAGGCTCATTAGAGGGCGCTTATATGATGTGTTTTATGAAAAATTAGATTACACAAGAGAACGTGCGATTCAGGAAAATGAGTCGTATGGTTATATGGAACAAGAAGAACAATTTTCTTTTGATGTCGGTGTGCAAGTTTTGTTAACCGATGAAGGTGTTAAAACCTCTGTGATTCATGATTCACTTCGTGAAACAGACGATGTACGATTAGGGCGTATTAGCCTTTATCCATTATTTGGAACAGCGGTCTCAGAACAAAATGGAGAAGCAACGGAAGGTAAAATTGTGGTGCCTGATGGCTCAGGGGCTGTGATTGAGTTTAACAACGGTAAAGTCTTACAAGATTCTTATCGTCAACGTCTTTATGGCCGGGATCAAAGCTTATTGCCATTTCAAATGCCTGAACAACGTCAAAATATTCATATTCCCCTTTACGGTATGGTAAAAGGCGATGATGCAGCGTTTGCAGCAATCATCACCGAGGGTGATGGGATGGCAACGATTAACGCTGAGGTCTCAGGACGCACAGACTCTTACAACAAAGCCTACACAACATTCCATTTAAGAGAAAGAGAAAGTGTCGTCATTGGAACGGGGTTTAATACCTATGGTGTTGACCTTTGGACCCGCGATATTGTCCGCACAGATTTTTCAGTTGATTACCGTTTGTTGGCGAATGAAGATGCCAGTTATGTTGGCATTGCCCATAGTTACCAGGATTATTTACAGCGTGTCTTAGGTTTAGAGCCGAGTGATTTTACACATAGCACAGTCATCACCGCTGAGTTTATTGGTGCTTATGACAAACGTGAGTTTTTCTTAGGGGTTCCTTATTATGCACTTGATACCATGACAACCTTTGAACAAGCTGAACACATTGTTGCACAGCTTATGGACCGCGGTGTGACCAACATGAATGCGGTGTATTTAGGCGCGTTAAATGGTGGCATCGATAACGAGTTAAACACCCGCGCAAACATTGAAGGTATTCTTGGTGGCGATGATGGGTATGCACGTTTAAATACGTATTTAGAAGACCATGGCATGCGTTTATACGCTGGGACTTCGTTTATGTCAACATCGTCTTATCATAAATTGTTTGATCAATACCGCTACACCGCAAGTCGGATTAGAG
>PWKX01000081.1 GCA_003559585.1 Mollicutes bacterium
GTTCAAACACACGGTCGCCAGCCGCTAAAGAACCTTGTAAATTGGTAATAAAATCGCCTAAAGATTGTGATAGCTGACGGATGCCATTTTGAAGTTGAGTGATGGCAACAATCGTACCAATTGTGGTTTGTCCGATTAAAACGAAATACGCACCAACAGATATGATCACCACAAAGCTTATTAGACCGACCAACGTATTCACACCATTGATGTATGATTGTTTTTTCACACGGTCTATGGATACGGTTTTAACATCTGTATTGCTACGGTTAAATGCCTTTAAAACAAGCGCTTGGATGTTAAAAATTTTAATCACATGAATACCAGAAATGATGTTGGATAATTTTGTGTTTAAGGTCCCTAATTGTTCTTGAATTTTAGTACTGACTTGACGAATGCGTTTGGCATAAATGGTATTGATATAAACCGTAATAATCGCTGTGAAAACCGCAATCAAACTCAAGCGCCAATCTAAGAAAAACATAATCGTGGTTGTTCCCACACCAACAATCGCGTTGATGATAAAATCAACCAATAAATTACTATAAGATTTTTCCATCTCCGTGATGTCATTGGTTAGCTTCGAGGTGATATCCGCGCTATGGTTATGTTTAAAGTAACCAACCGGTAACCCGCAAAGTTTATCAAAGGCTTGTCTGCGAATATGTCCGGTGGTAAAAACAATCGCTTTTTGTAGTAAGTAAACAAATAGCGGAATGAGCACAAACACTATTGATACGATGATAAGCGGTAAAACAATCACATCAAGGACATCGTCAAAATCACCAACCAACAACGTATCAAATAAATCCAAAAACATATAGGCTATTTGGGTTTGCATTACGAACACCAAAAACGACAACCCAAATAATCCAACAAAATAACGAACTTTGGTGCCTTCCATACAGGTGATGATGCGTCTAAAGGTTTGTTTTTTCATCAAGATCACCTGCCTTTTCGATTTGAGACTCATAAAGACCAGCGTAAACCCCGTTTGCGTTTAACAATGTCTCGTGCGAGCCTGTTTCAACGATGTTTCCATCTGCTACCACACATATTTTATCCACATCTTTAATGGTTGTAAGTCTATGTGCGATGATGATGGTTGTTTTATGTTCAATCACCGATTCAAGTGCTTTTTGAATCATCGCTTCAGATTCTGTATCTAAAGCGCTAGTGGCTTCATCTAATATCAAAATCAGTGCGTCTTTTAAAATCGCTCTAGCGATAGATAACCGTTGTTTTTGACCACCACTCAAAGAACTACCGAGTTCACTTAATACACTGTCATACCCTTCAGGCAATTGTTCAATAAAGTCATGGGCATTAGCTTGTTTTGCAGCTTCAATCACCTGCTTGTCATCAGCCGATTCATAGCCATGCTTGATGTTTTCCCTTACAGATTCAGGAAATAAAAAGGTGTCTTGAGACACCAGTGCGATGTGTTGTCTCATCGCACTGAGTGACCAATCATTCATTTCATGACCACCTATTTTTATCGAACCATCATACGTTTCATAAAAACCCATAATCAGTTTAGCCAACGTACTTTTCCCGCCACCACTAGGACCGACAAATGCAACGGTTTCGCCTTGATGAATCGTTAAAGACAAGTCATCAATGATCGTTTTATCATCACCGGCGTATAAAAAGGTTAACCCTTGAATATCAATAACCGCATTAGACTTATGAAACTCAAAGGTTTCACCGTCTTGTCGTTCATCTTCAATGTCAATCGTTTCGAAGATTCTTGAAGCAGAAGCCATATCTTTTTTGGCCTCTCCCATGACAATAGCCAACTGACTCAAAGGAAATGTTACAAAATTAAGTAAGTTAATAAACGCTAATAACGCCCCGACTGTCATCGTGCCGGCTATCACAAAATAACCACCAATTAAAAACGTCGCTAAAAAAGGCATTAAAGAAAAAATCATCGAAAACGACTCTAAAATAGCACGTCGTTTAGCAAGCTCAACACCACTTTCTACACTTTCATCAACATACCGTTTATTTTTTTGATTTAATGTCTCTTCTAAATTATGCGACTTAACCACTTCAATGCCTTTTATATAATCGGTCACAACCGCATTGACATGTCCTAACTTTTTTTGCACCCTTTTACTCGCAGGGCCAATCGGAATTGATAACAAACTTGAGACAATGATCAACACAGGAATCAAGGCCAATGAAATAAGCGATAAACGCCAACTTAAAACAAACAAAACAACCAGGGCAATCAAAGCACTGATCGGTATTTCAATTAACCGATGTAAGGTCGTAGCGGTAAACTGACGTACCCGGCTCATATCGTTGGTTCCCTTTGACAACAAATCCCCAGAATGTGATGTTTGCATCGATTCTAATGAAAGATCAGCGCACTTCTTAGCAAACAGCTCACGTAAACGAACCATCCCGTTTTCAGTATAACGCCCAAATAACCGTGTTCTAAAAAACACAAACAGCACATTGATGAAAACCAATGCTAAAATGACAAAAAATGAGCGAAAAAACATTTGACGATCATTTTCAACTGCCGCATCAATCACTTGCATGATCATATAACTAAACGATACACCGACCACAGAAATGATTAACGTTAAGCTAATACCAAGCCATAACTTCCACCGCTGTGGGTATAAGGTGATTAACCGTCTTAGTGTTTTTTTCTTTTTCATGAGTTTACCCTCTTTTCAAACCTTATGTCTTATTGATACAATGAATCATATATTTCAATTAAGACTATTATAGATAATAATGCGTGTGATTACTATAAAAATATCCTTATCTATACGTTTGGTTATCCTATAAAAATAACACCTAGTTTAACACTAAGTGCATCAAAAAAAGACATATAATGAACCACATGTCAATCAAATAAAGTGTAACCATTTTTAATAAACACAGTGGCACTCACGATACTCAACAACAACAGCGATAACACAAGAACCATGATCGCAGCTGGATACTGCGTGGCATGCCCGGTTGGTTGATTTGATAGATGGCGCAATAAAATACCACCATACGCCCATATAAACACCAAGCCAAACACCACATCACGCATGTGGTAGACCGTCACAAAACCAATACCAAGTCCAATGATAAGTACCACAATCAACCAAAAGACATCTGATAACCCTAGTCTTGGTATATCTAAGGCAACCAACATAATCGTGACATTCGCAATAAGCGCAATACTAATCCAAGCAACATACAAACTAAAAGCAACCTTCAACCAAAAGGCATCACTGGGTACCATGATAAACATCAGCAGTAAAACAGCAAACAAAAACACCATCACAATGGTTGAAAACACAATATGATCAAAATGCCACATCAACAGCCATAACATGTTAAACAAACAAGACATAATAAAAAGCACCATGAGCCAGCGGTTTAAACTCGCACTTAAATGATAACGATCTAAGACCAGCATGAATAGCGCTACCCCAAGGATGATATAAATCAAACCCCAAATCGAAAAGGTTATCCCACTTGGTGTAAACAAACTGGGATATCGATCACTCACAGCGCCGGTAGTTCTGCCGCCTAAAGGCAAAGAATTAGCCAGCATATTTAAGACAAGCATGCCTACATAAACAACCAAGCATAACACCTTAAGAACCATAGCGTAAACCCCTTTTTTTATGACGTGTGTTGATGTTTGTTATGTATCATAGAAAAGCTTTTAATCATCAAACCTAATACAATCATAAGGATTGTTAAAGCAATAAACAACCATTTAAAAAATGTCATAAACCCAGACATATGTGCCACAACACCCAACTCAGTGGGGTAAGCGATAAAAACAATAGAAACCATCGTATTTTCTAATAAATCACAAACAACCCCGAGCAATGGCATGATGAAAAGATAAGGTTTAATCTTGCTAAACGACCATGTCAAAGACAGTGAAGTAATCAAGAAAAACCCATATGTTAATGGCCATAAAATATCAAAACGAAGACGACTAATCACATAATACCGTCTGCCAGATTGTCCCAAGATTTCCGCCAATGCAAACAGCCACTTTGCATCATAAAACAGCCTAGAATCAGGCATATTGGCATTTCCTGTTCTGCTGGCATACATGCTTGCTTCTAAGGGTAGGACAACCAACATGAAAAGACCCATAAGCAGTGCACCATAGGTAAACATCTTGATGGTAATCTTTTGATCGATACGGGTTAAAAGAGATTTCATCGTAATACAATCACTAAAATCACAATCAAAAGAATCACACCTAAAACAATCAAGCGACCAATCAAACGAGGCCAAAACCTATTTTGACCATGTTCATCATGCTTATTCCCATCATGTAAATCGTCTAAATTTTGTTTCATCTGATCGTGTTCAAACATTTGATTTCTTCGCATCAACCTCACACCTTTCAATGAAACACACCGCAATAACTCATTTCTTTTATTCAATCATAGTATACACGCTAATCAACCAAAGATAAATAAATATAGACGCCCAACACATAAAAAAACACCGTGAAAATACCTCACAGTGTTTGATAAACATGTTTGTTAATTCGGCCAACGATCTGGATGTGGTGCATCTTGATCATAATCCCAATAGGGATCTCTTAAATCACCATACATCCCTAGTTCTTCTTCAACCGCTAAGCCCTCAGCAATATGCATCCATTCGTTATAACGAATACCATCATACATCGTATGCTCTGTCTCACCCGCGCCAAATTCAAAAGCCACATTAGCCAACCCTTGACGCACCACGTTGTAGTTTAGAAGCTCATAGTCAGCCTCCGGTGACATTTGAACCCATACCCACGCTAACAAACGACCATAATTCCCAAGCAAGTTATCACCTGGGTCGGTTTGTAGCTTGATGTTATAGGCATCGTTTAACACATCACACACATATTGTGTTGCTGGTTGCCCCCACTCTTCTTCTTGACCAGGTGGCCATGTTTCAGTGGTATCCATATTAAGATACCGGACACTGGGTGTGTTTGATTCAATGCGGTTTTCAATCTCTGTTGGATAACTAAACACCGTGGTATCGCCATCAATACAACCGCTTGGTGTATACCCAACATCAAACACGCCACCACCGCCTATATAAACAGCTGCGTCTTCATCATACACATACCAAGGATCATTGTCGTGATGGGGTTCTAATCTCGGACCATCATATGGCATGTCGACTGGTTCAAAAAACATGCTTTCATCCAACACCTCAGCACTCACAATCACATTAATATAGTTTTGAGACTCTATCACTTGACCGTACTCAATAAACATATGTGATTGTTCTTTTTCAACTTGACTTCGTACATGAAACTGGACATCCCAGCCTTCATCGTTTAACACGGTTTCAATCTCATCTTTGCTCATGCCTTCAAGATCAGGTAGGTCATCACCCATCCCGCACGCACTGATGATCATGACAACCAAGACACTTAAGGCTAACCATATTTTCCTCATTTTTTAACACATTCTTTCCTTATTATTCATTCCATAATAACATATCTAAATCAAAAAAAGAAAACGAATACACAATGTGTTTCTTAAGTTCGATCAACCTGCATGGATTGAATGCGCGCAATAGATTCAGCAATATCAACAACCCATATCATATGCACAAAATTATGTTTCTTTGAAGGCACTTTATACGTGGGTTCACCAAACATCTTCGTCCATATTTTTTTAGAGGTCTCAATGATTGAATCAAAGCAAACTTCTTGAACCTTTTGGTTTAATAAATGGTTTAAAACATATAATAACAACCGAGTACCATACCCCTTTTTTTGCACCGATGGTTCAACATACAAAGATCCTATCTCAACCATGTCTTTAAGGGCGTGATCGGTTCGTTTCATAATGCCTCTATTTGGGGGTGAACCATATGCAATTGTCCCGATTAAAGCATCTTTTACAAACGCTAAAAAGTACTGTGTTTTACCATCGTTAAACGCCGCATCATACTGTTCCATTTTAAAAGCAAGTTCGTGTTCAGCGTTATGATAGTCATCAGATGGACCTTGATTAAAGGCATGGTTTAAAACAGCACGCCATAAAACTTCAACTTGATCTCGGTCATTGAATGTTGCTTTTTTAATTTGTAAAGAATCTGCCATGAGGTTTAACTCCTTTTATTTTGATGATTGTTTTAACGTCTCAACAAGTGTAACACATAATTCAGTTAATCCTAAACGAACATCATAGCGCTGACGCCAACCTCTATGATCCCACGTTTCCTTCGACACATCATCGCCACTATAAATAATGGCACCATATTCAACGCCGCGAAACTCACTTACTGCCATCATTGCTGATTGTTCCATTTCCACCAACAAAGCGCCTTCTTGTTTTCTCATCAAAATTTTATCCTTTGTTTCTCGATAAAAAGCATCGGTTGTCCATGTTTTACCTTTCACATAATCAATCTTCTCTTTATCCAAATAAGATGTGATGGTCTTAAGCACATGCGGGTTGGCTTTAATATCACGGCTCGGCTTTATGTAGTGATAACTTAACCCTTCATCTCTAATCGCTGAATCAATCACAATAAATTTTCCAACGGCTAAATCCGGTCTAAGCACCCCGCCCCCGCCACAAAACATGATATGCTTAGCACCCATGGCGATGAAATTATCTAAAAAACCAGCACATGCAGGCGCGCCCAGTAAGCCGGGCACAAGCGTGACATCTTTATCCTTAAACTGATAAATATTGACATGATTTTCACCTTTGATGGTATCTTTTAAATAAATATCACCGCGCTTAATGAGCGCATCGATGGCATCTAAGAAAAAACACACCACCAAACAAGAGGAAATCGATTCATGTTTATCTAAAACATGCGTCGGTTCAATCAAAGCTTTCTTATTTTCATCAAATTCTAAAATTGGATACGGTTGTTTAAGAAGGGTTTTCATTAAATCACATCCTCATTCACTTTAAAACAAGTATATCATATGTTCATCGCAATAAAGCATAAAAAAAGTGGTGAACAAAGCAATGTTCACCACTTCAATACAATAGCTTACTGTTGTTGTTATGACACTTTTTAACCAGCTCGAACAGCCACATACGCAAACATTTTCGGTCCGGTATGAATACCTAATACCGGCGTTAAGCGTGATAATCTAAGATTTCTTATGTTTAAACTGTTTTGTAACTTTTGCGCTAATTCTTTCGCTTTTTCAAACCCATCTCCAAAGTGAATGGTTAAATCGATTTTATCTGAACCAAATTTTTCAACCATCAACTTCTTCATGTTTAATAATGAGCGCTGAATCGATCCAATGGTTTTTGATAATGTCACATAAACACCCTCATCATTAACAGTAATGACTGGTTTCACACGTAAAGCATTCCCAATTGCACCCTCAACTTTACCTATACGACCACCACGTCTTAAATATTTTAACGTTTCAATCGTATAAATCGATAAGCTATCTTCATAGCGAAGCTTATCTAGTGAGGCGATAATCTCATCATGAGTACGTCCAGCTTTTAATGCTTCAGCCACATGTTCAACCATGTAACCTAAGCCAGACCCCAGTGTTTTCGAATCATAATGGGTAACCTTTAAATCTTCATAAGCCTCAAAAGCTAAGCGAAAAGCATTGAATGTACCACTTAAACCAGAGGATAAGTTAATCGCAAAAACATTGTCATA
>PWKX01000114.1 GCA_003559585.1 Mollicutes bacterium
GCGCTTTGATCTAAATAATCATAAAACAATTCTACATTTGAGGTTTTTCTCATTATATCACCATAGTGTATTCTATCAAAAAGTATGGCTTTTGTCCATGAATATCAATCCCTGTGAAGGTAAAGTTATTGCTTGAATGCACAGGCTTTGATATCATAGAGCTATATGGAGGCAAAGCCATGAAAAAACTAATCATTAAAGGCATTGAACGTTATCAAAACATCTCAAAAAACACACCCCCCAAGTGCCGTTATAGACCGACATGTTCTGAATATGCCAAACAAGCATATAAGACACGGTCCTTTTTCTATGCATCGTGGTTGTCGTTATACAGAATCATACGCTGTAACCCGTTTAGCAAAGGCGGCTATGATCCTGTGCCACCAAAGAAAGATAAACCTGAAAAATAATCTTATTAACGTTGTAAAAACCATGAAAAAACGCTATGATAGACACATGAATTTAAAGAGGTGAAGCAATCATGAACTTAACAAGAAAACTCATGACAAGTGAGTCAGTGACCGAAGGTCATCCAGATAAAATTTGTGATCAAATCTCAGATGCGATTTTAGACGCCATTTTAACCGATGATCCCGATGCACATGTCGCTTGTGAAACAGCTGTTACTACAGGGCTAATTTTAGTGATGGGTGAAATCACAACTTCCACTTATGTCGACATCCAAAAAATTGTTCGTAAAACAGTCAAAGACATCGGCTATGATCGTGGTAAATATGGTTTTGACGCTGAAACCATGGGTGTTATTGTCTCAATCGATCCACAATCGCCTGATATTAAACAAGGGGTTGTTAAAAAAGATAATCCCGATGAAATTGGTGCAGGTGATCAAGGCATCATGTTTGGTTATGCAACCAATGAAACACCACAATACATGCCAATCACACACGTTCTGGCACAGAAACTAGCCAAACGTTTAAGCGATGTAAGAAAAAACAACACCATGCCTTATTTGAGACCTGATGGCAAAACACAAATCACCATTGAATTTGATGATGACAATCAACCGAAACGGATTGACAGTGTCGTCTTATCCACACAACACGCACCAAACATCAAACAAAGCACCATCCATGACGATGTAAAAAAACACATCATCTTCAAAACACTTCCAAAACATCTACTAGATGATCAAACCAAATATTACATTAACCCAACAGGGAAGTTTGTGATTGGTGGCCCGCACGGTGATGCTGGATTAACAGGCCGTAAAATCATTGTTGATACTTACGGTGGTAACGCCAGACATGGTGGTGGTGCGTTCTCCGGTAAAGACCCTTCCAAAGTTGACAGAAGCGCAGCTTACGCTGCTCGCTGGGTTGCTAAAAACTTAGTTGCAGCCGGTGTTTGTGATAAGATTGAGATCCAATTATCTTATGCGATTGGCGTCTCACACCCAACCAGCATCAACGTTGAAACCTACGGTACCAATCAAATACCTGAAGATGACATCATTCATTTAATCGATCATGTCTTTGATTTAAGACCTGCTAGCATCATTAAGCAATTAGGCTTAAAAGCACCGATTTACAAACAAACAGCTGCTTATGGTCATTTTGGTCGTGATGATTTAAACCTACCTTGGGAACAACTTAATCAAGTTAAAGCCATTAAAGCTTACTTGCATCAAAAAAACGACGCTTAAAGCGTCGTTTTACTTTATGTGGTAATGTATAAGATTCCAATCGTACGTTTTCCACAATGGGATGAAATCACACAACCCGCTTCTGTTTCATAAACATTTTTAACATTAGGCAAGGACTCATGAATCCAATCTTTCATTAATTCAGCCTGATCATGGGATTGTGAATGGGTCACCATCACAAAATCATGATCCATGTTATCTCGGTCTTTAACGGCGTCATTAAACATGACTTGCATGCCTTTTTTTAGCTTGCCACGTGGTTTTTTACCAATCGCCATTTCACCATCAATGACTTTAATGATTGGTTTTACCCTTAACACCGTTCCAACCATGGCGCTTAGTGCTTTTAAACGACCACCCTTGTGCAAGTATTCTAAGGTATCAATGATAAATTGACTGCGAACCTTTGGAACCAAGGCCTCCACTTTGTTAGCGACAGTCTTAGCGTCATCACCAGCGTTAATATATGCAGCAGCCTTTAACAATAATAAGCCTGAACCACTAGATAAGTTTCCTGAATCAACTAAGTGAATGTGATTAGATTCTAACATGTTTTTAGCAATCGTTGCATTTTGAAATGTTGCTGAAAATTTAGAGCCAATGCCTAAATATATAATCGCATAACCTTGCTCAATGTACGTTTTAAAAACTGATTCAAAATCGCCTGGTGAAGCGGCCGCTGTTTTGGGCACATCACCTTTTTGACTCACAATATCATACATTTGATCGGTGTTTAAATCGACACCATCTCGGTATGATTCCTCACCAAAATTAACGTATAATGGAATTACACCAATTCGGTGTTCTTTTAACAATGATTCTGATAAATCGCATGTACTGTCAGTGATTAACTTAATTTTTTGCATAATGGCCTCCACACTTGATCATAACCATCACATTATACCAATAAACCCATCAATTGTGAATAAAAACCATGCACGTTATTTGATTAATACGTTTTACGCTTACGCGGAGAAATGATACACGCCCCGTTTTCATCAACTTCTTCACAACGCATCAAGGAGTGTCTTAACCCAAATGGTCCTAACAGTTCATAAACAAGTGTCCCTATTATCGTAATAAGCACAATCAAATTTCCGTGTAAGGGATCGGTTAACTGACTTCGCGCATAAAACGCGAGTGCCATAGCCGCCTGGGCTTGTGGCAACAAACAAAAGCCTAAATATTTACGCACATTTTTAGTAGATTTACCTAACACCCCACCCACATAGGTTCCAAATAATTTCCCGAAAATTCTAAACACAATATAAACAGATGAAAAAAGAATGAGTTGATGAAGGGGTACTAAACCACTTTCTAAATATATCAAAAACACCATCTCTGCCCCAATGACTGTGAAAAACGCAATCATCACTGGTGGTGAAAACATATCTAACATATGCTCAGTTTCATGCTTTGCTAATCTCGTTGACATATTCGCAAACGTAATCCCCACAACCATCGGCAATAAAATGGGTGATAGATGCACGTGCAAATCACCTAAATAAAATCCGCGATTCGCAATAGAAATCGAAAACAAGATCGCTACCACAGCGGTCACAAACACAACCAAATCTTTATCAGCATCATGATAATCTAATTTATAGATGATGACTTTAAATAAATAACCAATGCCTATTCCGATTAAAATCGAAAAAAGCAATTCAAAAATGGGACCATAAATCACGTCCATAAAAGAAAAACCAGTGCCTTGATCAACACCAATGGCAAACGATAAAACCAACCCAAACAGTAAGATTGCAAAAGCATCCTCAACACCATGTAACGGTACCAAGGTATCGGTGATTTCACCTTTGGTTTTATAACGTTTTGTTAAGTGTAAAATTGGACCCGGTTCAGTCGCAATCGCAATCGCACCTAATACCAAAGCAATATGGAAATCCAACTTAAATAAAAACAACCCTAAAGCTGTGAAAATGAACGCAGACAACGCTTGAACGATGGTGACAATAATCACTTCGTTTCGCCTTCTTTTGATCTTACCAAAGTCGAGTTCAAGGCCAATCGAAAAAGCAATAAACCCGAGAAAAAACATCGTTAATTGCATGAAGGCATCCACTAAAAACTCACGGTTCATCAAAATAAGCAGCAACCCAAACAATATACCCATAGCTAAATAACCAGTCACATTTGGAATGCGGTATTTCTCAGCTAAACGCCCCACAAACATACCAGCAATAATCATCACAGCCAATAACAGGATTAAATCATAACTCCCATTATCGCTTGCCAAAAGGAAAATTCTCATCATTTTCACCTTTTCTACCATATTTTCAATACCTATGATATCATGGAATTATCTGTAATACAAATACTTAAAAATCTTTTTGTAATCATGCAAGGAGGCCCATCATGAAACGCATCATTCATACCGTTTTAAAAATGACCATCGCCAGCATTTTAGCAACCCTCATCGCTCAAGCTTTCCAGTTAGAAGGGGCGATTACCGCAGGCATTTTAGCTGTTTTATCGATTCAATTAACACGAACAGATTCCTTTAACCTGGCCTTTTCCCGGTTATCTTCTTCTGTGATTGCCATCGTGTTATCACTCATTTTTTTCACCCTATTCGGCTATGAACTATGGGTGTTTTTCCTATTTACCCTTCCTTTTATCATGATAGCTTTCACCTTAAAACTCTCAGCAGGCATCGTCCCTGCTTTGGTATTGGTTTCACAATTATTAAATCACCAACAATTTGAGTTCACCTTCACGCTAGCTGTGTTTGCCTTAATGTTGATTGCGGTGATGGTTGCTTTGCTGATTAACATAATCTATCCAACCAACACCAAAAAAGCATTAATGGTTTATAGTGAGTCCTTAGATGATATTTTAAAATCAATGCTTGATAACATCGGTACCTTTTTATTGCACACAGGCACCCTAGAAACATTAAACGCCGCCCATGAATCATTGAGTTCAAACTGGTTTGACACCATCGAAGAAGCTCAACTCATTGAAAAGGATCTATACTTTAACAAAAACATCATCGCCGCCGATTACATCCACATGCGTAAAAAGCAAAAAGACCGCATCGATACCATCATTAACTTGGCCAATAACTTAAAGAAAAAACATCCTTATTCAAAAGCCATCGGTAGTTATATCATGGCCTTAACTTATGATATCGGTAAAGCCAATAAAGCGACTCTTCAACAAGAAACACTACACACCTTATTAAATCACTACCGCAATAAACCGCTACCTTCAACCAGAGAAGCCTTTGAAACTAGAGCGGTTCTTTATCAAATGATGTTTGAACTTGATGGTATCTTAAACGCAAAATTAGCCTTTCATCAAACGCATTAAAAAAGCCACTGTGAATGTTCACAGTGGCTTTAGTTTTGAATCAATCTTCTGCATCAATAGTTTCAAAAATATTGGCAGTGCTGATATCACCGATATACTTACGGTGGAAATAATCCGTTTCTAAGATGTAAAGGCTCAACTGGTAATAATGAATGTACTCATTGTAGTGTGATAAGACTTCATCCTCTGTGAATTTATCACTTAACAATTTCACCGATAAGTTTTGGTTGGCTTCAATGATGTAGTCTTTTGTTAAAATGCTTGAATCAAGGAACCTAACCACGTTGTAACCTTCTTCATAAACATCTCGGCCCATCATATACTGATAGTCTAAATCTAAATTGAATAAGTTGCCAATAGTAGGCATTAAATCAATGCTTGAGATGATGTTTGAGTTAACCTCACCCTCTAATGAAGGATGGTAAATCATCATCGGTACGTTGTGTACATTAAGACGACTTTCTTCTAGATCTTTATCAAAAGAACGCTCATCAATGGTATGACGTTCTAATCCATATGGATAATGGTCACTCGCAATGAGTATCACGGTATCATCAGCTTGGCCCGTTTCTTCTAATTTGTCCAGTAAAACACCAAGCGCTAAATCAAACTCATAATGCGCTGCATGGTAATACATCAACGCTTGTTCGACAGGTTCACGGCCTTCTTCTTCGAAAATCGCTTCAATGATTGGTAAGTTTTCTGCCGCAACATCTTGAGAATCATCATATGGTAAATGTCCACTAACCCCTAAATAATACGCGAAGAATTGTTCACTAGTTAAGACATCATCAATGGTGTTGTCAACCATAAGCTTATCACTTAACCATGGCAAACGCGCATTAGAACGATCGCCATCTTCTGGCAGGTCATGTAAGCCCATATCAAACGCATCTTGGAACCAATCAAACTCAAGTGTATCTAGATAAAATTGCGTTCTTGGATAATAAAAGTCTGAGTAATTGTGGAAACTAAATGTATCATACCCTAAATCGTTAAAACCTTTTGGCAGTGTATTAACAAAATGATTTTCACCAAAGGTCGTCATACTTAAGGTTGTTTTGTTGGTTGGGAAAAACGAAGTATGTGTCATGAACTCTGTATCAGCGGTATTTCTTGAATACAGTGGTGCGTAATAGTTATCAAAGAAAATCGAAGAATCCATCATACTCATTAGATTTGGCATTAACGAAGGATCTAAACTCATATAATCAAGCGATTCAGCTTTTAAGAAAATTAAGTTTTTGCCTTCAAAAATACCTGTCATATCATTGTCTTCATGATGGCGTTTCTCGAAATACTGTTCTAACCAATAATCTGAATCTTCATTTGGTTTCGATATGTTGTAAGCCGCTCTAATATCGACCCTCGCATAGGTAAACAAACCAAAACGATTAATGGTTAATTCTGGTGAAAAGTTTGTTTCATATAAATCTCGTGCGCTATATTCTTGGATAATCTCATCATCAGATTCACCGAACGGATGTGATGAAATGGTTTGAACGGTAGCAAAACCTAATAACCAAGCACCTAACAATGGCACCAAGGCAAACTTAAACGATGTATATCGACATTGGAAAACTTTATCAGCCAGTGTTGTTTTCTTAGAATATGACCATTTAAAGATAATTGGAATGATGAGTAATGGTAATCCATAAATTAAGTGCCACAATGAAAAGTTAATAAATAAGTGGTTAATAAACCCTAATCCTCGTCCCGCATCAGCGGCAATCGCAAAGGTATAAAAACCGCTCATGGCTTCATAGTATATATTTTGTGAGAAATAAAATGCAATTAATAAAACCAAAAGAATACTTAAGATCACTTTCATGACAAACGGCTTAAAAAAGCGCAAAGCAAAAACAATAAAAGCTGCGTACGTTAAAGAAAACGCAACCACATGTATGTAGGTGAGATCGATTGGTGCTTGCATGGCAACCATACGAAACGCCGTTTCTAAAAACATTAAAACTAAGAAAACCATCAAATAAAGCTTAAATGCGTTACTTTGTATGATTTTTTTCATGATGCACCTCCCTTGTCTCTTTGTGCCCTAATAATAAGATATAACAGTGTTTTTGTAAAGTATAATATGCATTATTCATATTTTTCGCTTGACATACAGCACCTTATTGAATACAATGTTTATAGTCTTTTAAGAATAAAAGGCATATACGGCGGCTGTGGCGAAGTGGTTAACGCACTGGATTGTGGCTCCAGCACTCGAGGGTTCAAGTCCCTTCAGTCGCCCCATAAATGGGCTATAGCCAAGAGGTTAAGGCATCGGACTTTGACTCCGACATCGAAGGTTCGAATCCTTCTAGCCCAGCCATCCTTTTGCGGGTGTGGCGGAACTGGCAGACGCGCTAGACTTAGGATCTAGTTCTTCGGAGTGCAGGTTCGATTCCTGTCACCCGCACCATTTTGGCATCAAACATAACATCATGTGTTATGTTTTTTTTATGCAAAAAAAAGATGCGCTATGCACATCTTTATGATTAATCTTCTGTATACCAAGCCACACCAAAGCCTTTACGGCCAATGTGAATGGAAAACACTGGGCCTAA
>PWKX01000159.1 GCA_003559585.1 Mollicutes bacterium
AGTGATTGTGTTAGAACGTGCTGGTTATGGTTTTAGTGGCCGCACGCGAACAAACCGCACAATCAGTGACGTGGTTGAAGACTATAAAAAAGCACTCGCAGCGTTAAACATTGAAGGCCCTTATTGGCTCGTGCCTCATTCGATGGCTGGATTAGAAAGCCTTTATTGGGCTCAAACCTACCAACAAGAGATCAAAGGCATCATTGCCTTAGATATTTCTATTCCTGAGGTTGTCAGACGCTTTACGTTATTACCAGGTAAAATGGCTCAAAACCTGCAATGGTTGATTGGCTTTTTAGGCTTAAGCCGCTTTATGAAACAGCCACAACTTGAAGATGCGTTGCCGTTACTTAAAACACCGCTTTATAACGATGAAGAAAAACAGATGATGATTCATTTGTTTTATAAAAACTTCTTTAACCGTACCGTCTTAAAAGAAGTACGCGCTTTAGATTCAAACGCCGCTTTCATCCATACAATGGATCAACCTCACCATGTGCCTGTTAAGCTTTTTATCTCACAGGACAACATCGATGAGTTTCCTGAGATGAACGATGAGTATGATGCTTATTTTAAACCGTTTCATACCTATGATAAACACCTGTTAGCGACGCATCATTATCTACACCATGAAGAAGCAGCGCTGATTATGAAACACCTCATGCCTTGGATAAAGAAAAAAAACTAAGAAAATTGTTCTTAGTTTTTTTTATGGCTTGCGGTAATGCCTTAACAGATCATCATAGATCTGTTTCAAGGTTGCTTGATCTGAGCTTGTATAAAAATCATAGGTATGCGCGTTAAAACTTTTAAAATGCGTAAATTGGCGGTGGTTGACCATAATATCATCAACAACATCCTGCATCACCAGTGCGGTGTGTTCACCGTAAACATCATAAACATAAAGCGCAAACAACGCCCATGTCATGTATTCGTTAAACACCAAACCAGCATGGCCGTAACCAGGGCCTTGATACCATGCGTCTTCATCCATGAGCCCAAACACCTCATGCAAGTGTTGATCGGTAATAGGGTTCACATAATGATGGGCGATTTCTGTAAACATCATTTGTGTTAACAAAAGCTTTGCGGTTGTGTCTTCATCAAAGGGCAGTTGTGAAGCCCCTTTGTACTCAACAGGCACAAATGCCACCATCTCTTCAAACCCACCATGCCGGTGGTCTTTAAAGCGGTGTGTGTAATGATGTGACCCAAGTAAAGGCGATGTGACTAAGCGTAGCACATCATAGCTGTTTTCACCACGGGCTTCAAACCACGACCACATTGACATTAAATCAACAGGATAATCATCAATGGTTTCTTGATACATAAGTGTGTAATCGGCATAAAAGGTGTCAAAATCAGACGCTTCCATAAACCGGTTTAACTCAGGGATGATGGTATTAAAACGATGCATCGAGGCGCTTTCGTGTTCATCGTTAAACACAAGCGTGTTATCAACGCTATCATAAGCAAACAACATCGCCGCTGTGGGCAAACTATTGTTGTTCATAAACGTTTTAAAATCATCAATCGCTTGATGATGTTCATAGGGCTTAAAATACTGCATCATGGCATCGTAATAGGGTGTGTTTTGATCCACAGAACGCGCATAAGGCTCGCCTGCTAAAGCCAACAGCACATACACAAGTTCAAAGCCAGGGTTGGTTTCAACCACGACTTGGTTGGCGTAAACATCAACATAATCATCAGAAAAGCTGCTGATGTGGATGCTGGTTGTTATATAGGGTTTGTATTGTCCAATGCGGTGGTGATACAAACCGTATAACCCCGCTCCAAGTAATGTTAAACCTAATATAATGGATACCACTATTTTTTGTCGCATGCTAAACCACCTCACCATCACTTAAAATCATTATACTAAATACCACCTGAAAATCAACAACAAAAAGACATCCTTAAGCGGACGCCTTTTCATTTTAAGTAAGTAGTTTTCTTATTTGCGAAACGGCTAATACTTTGCCTTGTGACTTCAAGGATTCATCCACGACAAGCGCTGGTGTTTTCATCACACCGTAATTGACAATATCATCCAAATCAGTCACTTTTTCAATGGTGGCATCAATGCCTAAATCTTCGGCTGCTGTTTTAGCGTTTTGTGCTAATTTATCACAGTTTTTACAGCCTTTTCCTAAAATTTTAATGTGCATCATCATTCTCCTTTTTCTTATTATAATAATCCAAATATATACCCTGCGAGTAACCCTGCCATGGCGGATAACACAATCACCAATGCAAAATACGTTAAGCCTTTCTTTAAGCCGATGACGCGCGTGATCACAATCATATTAGGCAATGATAAGGTTGGCCCCGCCAATAACAGTGCCGTCGCTGGACCGTGATGCATGCCGTGCATGATCAATGATTCGATGATTGGAATTTCTGTTAAAGTCGCAAAATACATGAATGCCCCAGAACCAGATGCGATTAGGTTCGCTAAGTAGGTGTTGTTGCCAACAAAACCACTCAAGGCATCTTCGGTTAATAAAACGTTCAACACCCCAGCAAAAAACACCCCAATTAAAAACAAAGGAAAAATCTTTTTGGCCAATGTAAACGACTCATAACCCCACGTTTTCACATCATCTAACTTATAAAATAAGAACAGTTGTACCATTAAAAAGCCAATTAAAATCAAAGTAGGTATGGGTTCATAAACCCCAAAGATTAAAATGAGAAACAGCGTGGCAAAAAGAAGTAAACGTTGCCAAGTAGGCATCGTGACTTGATCTTCAGGCACAACGAACCCCTCATCATCACCAGTCTGCTCGCTTTTACGGTAAAACACAAACATCGTAAAGCCAATGATGGCGGCTAGTAAAACAGCGCCGATGATCCGTGCGACCACCATATAGGTTTCTAAAATATCACTGTTGATCATGATGGTAATCGCTAAAATATTAATGGCTGGGCCTGAAAACAAAAAGGCCACCGCAGGCCCAATGCCTGCCCCTTTTTTTCTAATACTGGCAAACACAGGCAACACCGAACACGAACAAACCGCTAAAATAATACCAGATAACGACGCCACCGCATACGCTTTAACTTTATGCGCTTTAGGGCCCATATGTTTTAACACAGCTCCCTGAGACATAAATACAATGATCGCCCCAGAAATAGCAAAAGCAATGAACAGCGACATGATTCGCATCAAGGAAAAATCGCCTTGTGTCCCCGGATAAAACAAATAATCACGTAAGTATAATAACCCTGCATACAGCGTGTCTAAAAAAGTTTCAATCATACGCTTTTACCTTCTACACGGCATGAACTAATGCGGCTTAAATCGGTTTTTACAACCTCATCATCTTTCAATTCTTGCAGGGTTTGTTCTAATACCGCATTAAAAAAACCATCAACCGACAAGGCATACATCATATAACGACCTTGGCGGTAATTATGAATAAACCCTAAATCTTTTAATTTCGTTAAATGTTTAGATAATTTAGGTTGCGACACATGAAGCATATCAGTCATTTCACACACACACATCGCATCGTTTTTTAACAACAACACAATGCGTAAACGCGTTTCATCACTCAGTGCTTTAAACAAGGTAATGGGTTTTTGCATTGTACACACTCCTAACATATACGCATAACCGTATATAATGTTATCATAAGCTTTGTCAAAAAACAACCGACTTTGTTATAATAACATTAAGGAGTGATGATATGACCACCAAACACTTTATATTAAAGGGTCGTGTACAAGGGGTTGGCATGCGTTATTTTATTAGAGAAGAAGCCCGTAAAAAAACGTTAAGCGGGTATGTGAAAAACATGTCAGATGGCACCGTATTTGTTGGTGTTTGCGGGCCAAACGATCAGCTAAATCAGTTTAAACAAATCATACTAGAACAATCACCTGGCATGGTTGAGACCATTGAAGAAACCGCTGCGTCATCAAACGATTACCCACAACCTTTTGAAATTCACCTATAAAAAAACTGTCAGCTTTTAATCAGCTGACAGTTTAATCTTTATTCGCGGGCATCCCCGTAAAGCAGTTCATAGGTGTTAAAATGATTGGGTGTGTAATAAACCAAATGATCACTTGGAGAAAACACAAACCGTGTGCTACCTCTTGAGTGACCAGCCCCACCTATTTCAGTATCGGCTATAAAATAATGTCCAAACTGTTCAGGCAATTGACCAGCGTGGTTAGAAAAATGCCAGTACCCATAATAACTTTCTTGCCCGTATTCTTGTCTTAAAGTCGTCAGGGCGTTAAAGGTATCAAAATCATCATAACGATCAGGTAAATACCCATAGGTATTGCGGTATAAATTTAAATCGCGCTCATAACGAATATAATAATTAGGTGGTAGTTTACCAAAGGTTCTAATATACAGTGCCACATCATCACGCGCGGTATAAATACCGTCTTCATCTAGCGGTGGGTGCGTTTCATTACCAAAGCGTTGTTCAAATGTGTTAAAATCATCACCGGTATAAAAGACCACCCCAGCATCACTGGCGATGATATAGTGCCCATCCTCATCATTGACCGCCACTTTATCATAATCATAATCGTTTGGAATCTCATCAAACTGAGCGGGGTCAAACGCTTCAATCATGCTTTCATCAAAATTATTTGGAAAGGCATTAAACGTATCAAAGTAAAGCGCCACATCATCGGCGTTATTAAACGTACCATCGGGATCAATGGCAACGGTTGGCGCTGGTTCAGGTTCGTCTTCTTCATCATCCTCTTCTAAACCACTACTCACTAAAATAGAGACCACCGTACCAGGTTCAACGGCATCACCAACAGATTTATCCCCCATATAACGAATGAATAAATGCGGTTCACTGCGTTCAACCTCTTCATCGACAAAAAAGTACGTGTTTAATCCAATCTCATCAAAGGTCTCATCAATTTCATCTTTGTCCATAAATCTTAAATCAGGTAATTCAACAGAATCGTCAAATAAACCACATGCACCTAAGCTACCAACAAACAAAACCGTTAGCACCATCATCATTAATTTTTTCATCATCATCTAATACCTCCATTTAAATATCATTATATGTTAACATAGAGTCAGTAAAAAAGAAAATCATAAACATAAAAAGAGGCGATAAAATGACAATCAACCATCAAAAACCATCCACAAAAAAGTTACTGCCCCTCCTTGCCTCAACATGGAGTTACCGCGCATTCACAGATAATGATAACGTCGCTCATCATGCGGTATGCCTAGATGCACACGACACCATGAAAGCCTCTGATGGCGGCTACACCATCAGCGAAAACGGTGAACTCATTGGCGTTTTATTGTATAAACATCAACGCGCATTTAAATGGTTAAGAAACTTTAGACATACCTTGGGTGTGCTTTGGCATGTCCTTTATTTAACACTGCGTTCACCTTCTTCAAGACGCACCTTAAAAAGTATGGTAAACATCCACAGAGGCTATCAAGCGATGTTGAAGCAATCCCGTGTGACAGTTAAAGATGAAGTGGTTTTATTCATCACAAGTGCAAAACATCAAGGCAAAGGCTTAGGAAAGAAACTCATGGAAGCCTATCAAAACGATTTGAAAAAACAACAAAAACCATCCTTTTATTTATTTACCGATACCTCATGCAACTTTGGTTTTTATGATCACTTAGGCTTTGAACGCCTTGAAACCTTAAAGGTTGATCAATACTTAAAAAACGCCACAGAAACCGAAACCCTATTTTTATATGAAAAACATCTCTAACTGAGATGTTTTTTTTATTGAGCATTGATGAGATGTTCGCCTTCGTTTTGTGGATAATTGAGGGCTTTACTAACAGCTTTAAAGTTTAAGGCTGGTTGATAGGTTAACCCGTTTACGTGTTGTATGTCACCGCGTAACCAAGCCTTAGCACTGACTATGTCTAATAAGACAGGCATGCGCGCATGTAAAAACCGCATGGCTTGATTAGCCGCTTGGGTTAAAATGATGCCAGATGATTGGCTGTTAGAAGCGTCTTTCGCACCGTACAAACCAGCCATCAGCAACAACGGCTGCCATTCATCGGTGATTCTTATGGGCACTTTATCATGGTCTTTACGTTGCCATTCATAAAACGCATCGGCGATGATGATACACCGGTTTTTATGCATGGCTTCTTTAAAATATGGTTTTTCATAAACCGATTCAATCCGAGCATTAATCGGTTTAAAATCAGGGTTTTTATGGTTTAAATACTTTGGCACAAACCCCCAAGATAAATACCCAGCTTTATACCGTTGCCCATCATAAATCACCGCCACCATCGATTGTGATGGTGCGATGTTGTAACGCGGTTGATGCGAAAAAGTGAGTTTTTCAATACCAAATAACGCATTTAAATGCTCAGCTAAAGCTGTTTGATCAATCCCTAAAGAAAACCGTCCACACATGGTATCACCTCTACATTCATCATATCAAAACAATCAGCAGTTAGCGATGATTATTTGGCTTGATAGCCTAAGCGTTTAACCGCATCGATCACAGCTTGATCTTGAGGTTGGTCGGTGTTGAAGGTTACGTGAATTTTACTGTTAGATAATTCTACATCAACTTGATCGACCGATGGCAAGCGTTTCACAAGTTTTTTAATCCCAGTTGAACAGCTAACACAGTGCATGCCTCGGACTTCGTAAGTTTTTTGCATATCCATCACACTCCTTTTTTTATACCCTTATCACACCATGTTTATCAATAATTTGCAATCAATATGTTTTAAAATCATTTGTCATTCAAAACACTTATGTGATATATTTAGTTTAGTACGCTGAATAAAGGGGTATCTTATGAGTAGACCATTCATCCACCGAATCACCTTCTTTTTCTTTAAACCTTGGTTTAGAATATGGCTTAAATGGAAGTTCAATTATCAAGCAGAACCATTTCACAAAACATATCCTCACCAAGGTGCTAAGCTCATTTTATCCAACCATGCGATGGCGATGGATCCGATCATGTTGTCGCTCAGTTTTAAAAAACATATCTATTTTGTGGCCTCAGACATCATCTTTTCCATGGGCTTTATTTCTAGGTTGCTTACTTGGTTGGTCGCCCCAATTCCAAAATCAAAATCACGGTCTGATTCACAAACAATTAGAATGATATATAAACGCATCAAAGCAGGGCATAACGTCGCTATTTTCCCTGAGGGTAATGCAACCTTTTCAGGGGAAACCATGCCCATGAACAAAGCGATTGCTAAGTTGGTTAAAAAACTGAAAGTACCCGTTGTATTTTATAAAATAGAAGGTGGTAGCCTCACCAAACCACGGTTTGCAAAATATGCCCGTAAAGGCCGTTTAAAAGGATACACCACCTCAGTATGGGACCCCACAGATTTTGAACATTTAGATCCATTAGCCATTCAAACCCATATTGAACACACGCTTTATCATAACGACGTTGAAACACAAACACAATTAAAAACCCCGTATCGAGGCAAAAGAAAAGCAGAAGACTTTGAATCAACCTTTTATCTTTGTCCATCATGTGATCAATATCACACCTTAAGCAGTCATGATCATACGGTTCGCTGCACCGCTTGTAACTTAAGCGTTACCATCGATGCGTTTGGGTTATTAAACGGCGCACCTAACCATGCTTCTGATACGGTTAAATGGTATCATCACCAACGCCAACAAACCATACACTATTTAACCGATCACCCTGGTGATTTAAACCATACCTTAAGGTTTCATGAGAGTTTTCTCATTGAGAAGGGGAAGAAAAAAATCAAAACCGGCCCCGCGGTAATCACCATGACAGATACACACTTAAACATTAAACATGCAAGCAGCACACAATCTTATGACATCAAACATCTCACAGCTGCGGTTCAGCAAAAAAACAAATTGATTGTCTATCACCAACAAGACCCACAAGCACTATATTTTGTGGGTGATGAGAAACTAAACGCCTTATTCATCGCACAATGTATTGACATCATCAATGGAAAAGAGGGCTATTAAATGGATTATACGACCTTTGAAATGTGGTCAGCGGTGATTCACTTTTCATCACTCGCTGTGTTATTGTTAACGGCTAACGTCTTAAGACGAAAAATACCTGTTTTAAAAAAATCGCTATTACCAACCGCGGTTATTGCTGGGTTTTTAGGCTTAATCATTAAAGAAACCATCTTTTTAAACCTCGCCTCTTCAGCGGTTTATGATCAAACATTAAACTACTTAAGAATGATCACCTATCATACCATCGCTTTAGGCTTCATCGCTTTAGGCCTTAAAGTCACAGGCAAGATTGGCTCAGATCAACCAAAAAGCCGCAGTTTAAGCAGTGGTTTATTGATTGTATCGACGTATTTGATTCAAGGGATTGTTGCCTTGAGCTTAACCGTTGTGATGGCTAGAACCATTTTCCCAGATCTTTTTCAAACCGCAGGCTTGTTGTTGCCAATGGGCTTTGGACAAGGACCTGGTCAAGCACAAAACATCGGGTTTTTATATGAAAATACCTACGGCTTTGTGGGTGGCACAACATTCGGCTTAGCGGTGGCATCATTTGGTTTTATTTGGTCTGCTGCGGCTGGGGTGCTTTATTTAAACAGTTTACTTAGACAAAAAAAGATCAAGCGCGCCTCTGAACAAAAGGCTAAATACACAAGCGCACAAGAAATTGAAACCCCAGATGAAATCCCACTGGCAGAAGCGATTGATAAATTCACAATCCAAGTTGCCTTGATTTTGGTTGTTTATTTGGCCACGTTCGGCTTTATTTTTGGTTCTAATTACATCTTAAGCCGTGGTGTGCTCGGTGATTTTGGTCAAAATACCGTAGGACCGTTGATTGTCGGGTTTAACTTTATCATCGGTATGTTGTTTGCGATTTTATTTAAGAAGATTTTTGTTGGATTAAGAAAAATCAATTGGATGACCAGACAATACCCAAATAACTACATGCTAAACCGAATTGCTGGGTTTGTGTTTGATTTCATGATTGTCGCTGCGATTACAGCGATTAGAATCGAAGATTTATCTAGTTTATGGGCCCCGTTTTTCATTTTAGTCTTCATCATCGGTATCGTGACACTCATTCATATCAAAAAATTATGTCACCGCATTTACCCTGAGTACGAACATGCCGCGACACTAGGTATGTTTGGGATGTTAACAGGGACAGCCAGCACCGGCATTGTCTTATTAAGAGAAGTTGATCCTAACTTTAAAACCAATGCCGCGACCGATATGGTTGTCGGTTCAACCACGGCGATTATCTTTGGGTTCCCAGTCTTACTGCTAGTAGGGTTTGCCCCTGCGTCGACTTGGCATACCTTAATCTCACTGTTGATCATGATTGTGCTGTTCATTGCGATGCTTACGGCCATGATTAAACTCAATCCATTAAAAAAATAACGCGGTTCATAAGACCGCGTTATTTTTATTTACCGAATGGTTTTTAAGGCGCCTGCCCAAGTCTCAACTTGGTCAAACAAGACGTTTAAGTTATCAAGATGGACATCTCTAGGATTAAAGCCTTGATCATTAAAATCATCAAAGAGTGAGAAAAAGACGTGGGTTCTCACATCAGCAACGTTTAACTCAGCTAACACAAGTCTGACTTGTTCAGCCGCTCGCACACCACCAGCAGACCCGTATGAGACAAGCCCAGCAGCTTTGTGATACCAAGCCTCACGGGCAGAATCTAATGCGTTTTTAAGCGCACCACTCATCGCATGATTGTATTCAGATACGATGAAAATAAAACCGTCTAATGACGCAAGTTTTTCATTAAATTTTGTTAAGTTGGTTGTCGCCTCAGCCTCACCAAGTAAGGGCAGTTGATAATCTTTAATATCAACGAGTTCATACGCAACAGAGCGGTCCTTGGCTTTGCTTAACACCCATTGACCTACTTGTGGTGACACCCTACCTTCTCGTGTGCTTCCTAAAATGATGCCGATTTTTAAATGTGTATGTGACATAACATGACCTCCAATTTTTACGTTCTACCTATATTATAGACTTACTAAGAGTAAGGTTCAATGAATGTGCATTATTCATCCATACCCAATAAGTGTGTTAAAATATAGTTATAAAGGTGGTGAGGTGTATGACTTTAAGCATCATTTTAATCACGCTGATGACATTGATGATTTGTCTATATTTTGTGTTGATTCACCGTTATCATAAGTATACGATGAAAAAAGACATCATCACACGCTGGTTGGCGTATTACCAAAGCTACTGTGATGAAACGGATGTTTATACGTTAAATAAGCAATTAAAAAACATCCAGCATAAACCGGATGCGTTTGATGCTTTATTCAAGCACTTTAAAACAGTCTTTAAATCCGTAACAAACACGCCATTAACCCACATCGATGATGCGTTATACACACGGTTAAATATCTTTAAAATTGGTGAGACCGTTTATGACCAAATCCGTGATGTGACCGGTCATATTGATGGTTTGAATGATGATGGTACCTACACCGTTTGTGATGTGGTTGAACAATGTCATCGTGCCGTGGAAATGGATTTAATCCCTATGAACCAACCTCACATGCCTGATACTTTAGGTTCGGTGTAGATCACTTTGGTTTTAAATAGTAAATCATGGAGGGCGCGGTTATCTTGTCTTTGAGTGAAAACGATGAATGCAATCACAAAATAAACACCGAGTGTTAAAAACCCACAAACCCACTTAAACAGTTCGCGTCCGTGTGCTTTTTTCAAAGAAACGGGTTCGTTGTTCAGATTGACAATTCTTGTTTTAACACTAAGTTTACCAAGCGATTGCCCTTTTTTAAAAACCATGGGCAATAACGTTGTCGTGTAGTAAAACGCGATAACAAATAAGGCTTCAACCACGGGATGCCATGCCATGAAAATAATCACAAGTATCGGGAAGAACACCGCCAACATTTCAAATGAAAAAGCTTCGATACGCGCTTCGAATTTTGCGGGTAAATGATGGTGTACACGCATGAAAATCACATCCTTTTTGTTATTATAACATACATTTTTAAGAGGTGAGTCACCCATGAAAAAAACACTTAAAGAACGATTTGAACAACGATCTTTATTATTTTTATTCGCGATGATGCTATCGATCAATATGTTTATCTTTGTGTGTTTGTTTCTCATCAATCAATATTTACTCGGCTTTTTTGAAAGTGCCATTCCCTTAACGCTTGTGATGATCATCCTTTTTATCACACCGTATGTCATCACCATTAGACAGCGCTCATATAATAGATTATCACAAGTCATCAAGGATGACATCTTTTTAATGGGATTTTCTTTATCGTTCATCACCGTTGGCATCATTGTGATGGCATTGATATTATTAAACGTGATTCCCACTTAAAATTTATCCCGTTTTTACTTGGTTTGTGATATAATATTTTTTGTCGCGTTCCGGTAGCTCAGGGGATAGAGTAACAGTCTCCGACACTGTGGGTCGTGGGTTCGAATCCCACCCGGAACGCCAACTAAAATTGATATAAGCCCTTTTTTGGGCTTTTTTATTTTGACAAATAGGTGGGCTTGTTGGTCATAAAACAAACCACCACGTCGCTTTAAGTTTCAACAAGCATGACTCTAAAGCGTTTTGATGATTTTTATGGCTTATGACTTTTTTGTGAAATAGACCTGTTGTATAATAAACACAAATGAGGTAGGAGGGTTTAAAGATGCCAAAAGGGTTACTCGTGATGTCTCACAATATGGAAGATGTTGAGTCTTTAGCCACAAGAGCCTTACTAAAAAGGGCTGGTTTTGATATCATCACAGCGACGTTTGAACACACCAAACTCATCACCACCGCATACGATTTACAAGTATATTGCGATCACTATGTGCGTGAGGTGTCGCTTAAAACCATTGATTTTTTAATCATACCTGGTGGGCCTTATGTAAAAGAAACGATTGATCAACACGATGAGCTGTTAACACTGATCACTTATTTCCAGCAAAAAGATAAACTGATTGCGGCGATTTGTGCTGGCCCACGGTTTTTATTAAAAGCTGGCGTTTTAGATGACAAAGCTTTTACTGCTTTTCCCGGTAGTTTAAACGAAGAAACACTAAAGCAACCGTTAAAAGAAGATGCGGTCTATCAAGATGGTAACATCATCACATCCAAAGCAGCAGGCACAGTTTATCAGTTCGCGTCTAAAATCATCGAACATTTTCACGGACAAAAGGCCGCCGAGACTTTACTGAACTCAATTTATCATCCAAACGGGTCGTAAGACTCGTTTTTTTTATGAAAACGGAAACCGTTTACTTGTAAGCGTTTTAAGAGGATGAATTGAAAAAGCACGTTAAACCATATACAATAAAGCTGTTATTTTGAGGAGGATTCTATGGAAAAACCGAATGCAACCGCCAAACGTGATTTATTTATTTATCAAGTATATGTGCGAAACCATACTGAAGCTGGGACGTTTAACGCACTCAAAGCAGATTTAGACCGCATTAAATCGATGGGCGTTGACATGATTTATTTGTTGCCAGTGCATCCAATTGGACAAAAAAAGCGCAAAGGGACCTTAGGCAGCCCCTATGCGATTCGTGATTATACGCAAATCAATGAAGAACTTGGAACCATGTCAGATTTTAAAGCTTTGATCGATGCGATTCATGAAAAAAAGATGACTGTGATGATGGATGTTGTTTTCAATCACACAAGCCCTGATTCATGGTTGCTGCAACATCACCCTGAATTTTTCTATCAAGAGGACGGTGTTTTTAAAAACCGTATTGGTGATTGGTGGGATGTGACTGACTTTGATTTTGACAAGGGCGCTCAAGCGCTAGAAAACACACTGATTGATGTGTTAAAACAGTACACACAAATGGGCGTGGATGGGTACCGCTTTGATGTGGCGTCTTTACTGCCTTTATCGTTTCTTAAAAAAGCACGTCAAGCCATTGATGCGCTTAACCCAAACACGGTTTGGTTATCTGAATCAGTGCATGGTCATTTTCTAAAAGAAGTTAGAGACCGCGGGTTTGAAGCACACAGTGAAGCTGAAATATATCAAGTGTTTGACATGGCTTATGATTATGATGCGCACCCTGCATTTGAAGCGTATCTTAAAAATGAAGGCCCTTTAATGGACTATGTGGCGTGGTTGAAAAGACAAGAAGAGATTTATCCAAAAGATTATGTAAAAATGCGAAACTTAGAAAACCATGATTTTGGACGGATCGCAAAGATGCTTGATCAACAAGACGATAAGTTAAAGCAATGGCATGCGTTTAATTTCTTTTCTAAAGGCGCAACGATGATCTTCTCAGGTTCGGAGTCTTTTAACGATCATCATCCAGATTTATTTAACAAAGATACCATTGATTTTTCTAAACCATCGCATGAGTCGTGGTTTAAACGATTAAACACCATCACGCGCGGATCCGTATTTCGTGAGGGTGTGTATGACATTGATAAAGACGTGAACTTTGATGTGTTAATTGGTCAATACCGTCATCAACAAGAACACATCATTGGTATTTTTAATGTGTCTCTTAGTAAAGGCCGTGTTGATGTGCCGCTACCAGATGGGCTATATACCAACTTAATCAACGACCAAGTCGTTGAAGTGAATAAGGGCCGCGTTAACTTAACCCCTGAGGCAATGATACTTAAACATACAGCGTAACAGACAAGGAGTTTACTTATGGAAAAAAAATGGTGGCATGATGCAATCATATACCAAGTATATTTACGTAGTTTTAACGACAGCAATCATGATGGGATTGGCGATTTGCAAGGCGTGATTGATCGGCTTGATTATCTTGAGCGCTTAGGTGTGAATGCGATTTGGATTTCACCTCATTATGATTCGCCGATGGATGATAATGGTTATGATGTGAGAGACTTTTTTAAAGTCAGTGAAGATTACGGGACAGTAGATGACTTTAAAAGACTGGTTAAAGCCGCGCACGCTCGTGGCATAAAAGTGTTAACGGATTTGGTGTTGAATCATACATCAGATGAGCATCCCTGGTTTCAAGCGGCTAAAGATCCCACTCACAAAGACCACAAGCGCTACAAAGACTATTACATATGGCACGATGGTCAAATCAAAGCTGATGGCACCAAAACCTTACCAACCCAGTGGGTGTCTTGGTTTGGGGGGCCCGTGTGGCAGTATGTAGCGGCACTTGATCAGTATTATTTACATATCTTTTCTAAAAAAATGCCAGATTTAAACTGGCGTAATCAAAACATGAAAAACGACATGAAAGCGATGATTCAGTGGTGGGTTGAGATTGGGGTAGACGGGTTTAGAGTCGATGCGTCTAACCATCTTGAGAAAAACTGGGATTTTCCAGATGCCAAACCTGGCTATGAGCATTTCAGTTCATTGCCAAAGCATCATGAGTACTTACAAGAACTGGGTCGTGAGATTTTTAAACCGAATGATTTACTCATCATCGGTGAAGCTGGCGGGGCATCAAAAGCAGAAGCGCTTCAATATGCCGGTCATGATTCAGAAGAATTTGATTTGTTGATTCAGTTTGAACATTGCTGGGCTGATAGTGATGATAACAATGTCTTAACCCCAGGTAAATGGGCAAAAGGTATGATTGATTTGCCGAAAATAAAACACAGTTTTGCAAAATGGATTGAAGTCTTTGATAAAAAAGGCTATCATACCTTATACTGGCATAATCATGATCAACCACGCATCGTCTCGCATTATGGTCACGATCAAACGTATCATGAAAAAAGTGCGAAGATGCTGGCGTATACACTTTATTTGCTACCAGGCATCCCCATTGTCTATTATGGTGAGGAAATTGGGATGACCAATGTTGATTACACCGAATTAGATCAGTTTAGAGATGTCGAGGTTTTCACAGAATACAAAAACTTTATTGCCAATGGTGCTTCGCATAATATGGCACTTAAAGCACTTAAAGACCGCTCAAGAGATAACGCCAGAACCCCAATGCAATGGGATGATGATGCTTACGGCGGTTTTTCAACCGTGCAACCATGGATTGATGTCAATCAAAACAAAGCATGGATCAACGTCAAACAACAAGAACATCAAACAGATTCGATTTTAAATACGTATAAAACGTTGCTGAGCTTAAGGAAAGAAGAAGACATACCTAACGCTCAAGTGAGGTTTATCGATATTGATAACCCGCGCACCTTTTTTGTTCATATCAAGGCCAAACATCATGCTTATTATGTGCTGGCAAACTTTAAATCAGAAACGATATCTGTGGCCTTACCCACTGATATCAAAGACTACACGTTATTTTTAAGCAACACCGAACAACTTAGTAAAACTGAACATTTTGGCGCCTATGAAGCGCGCATATATCGCAAAAAAAATTGAGGATTGATAATGTGAAACGACGACTACTAATGATCACCATCATCACCACCGTATTTTTACTGAGTGCGTGTTCAAGCACGCCAGAATGTCCTGAGCGAGAAACTGATTTAGATGCCCTTTATCCTTTAAGCGGCAACTATTATCAAGTATTTGTACGCTCATTTGCGGATTCGTCTGGCGATGGTGTTGGTGATTTTACAGGCATTAAAGAAAATTTAGATTATTTTGTTGATTTAGGCATCGATGGGTTATGGTTAATGCCAATCCATCCAACCTCAAGTAAACATGGTTATGATGTGGAAGACTTTTATGATGTGAACCCTGAATACGGTTCAATGGCAGATTTTGAAGCGTTATTAGACGCAGCTGAGGATAAAGGCATCACGATCATCATTGACTATGTGCTAAATCATACGTCTGAAAACCATCCTTGGTTCGAAGCGTTTTTAGCGGGTGATGATACGTATAAACATTATTACCGCCGCGCTCAAGCCGGCGATGATCGTTTAGAAAACCGTGGTTCATGGGGTCAAAACATTTGGCATCCAATTGGTGATGGTAGTTATTATGCTGGTTATTTCGGAGGCTACATGCCTGATTTGAACTGGTCAAACCCAGATGTGCAAGATCAGATGTTGGATGTGGCAGCGTTTTGGATGGACAAAGGGGTTGGTGGTTTTAGATTAGATGCGGCCTTGCATTTACAAGCCAGCGCTAAAGTCCCTGCTCATTATAACGCTTTTGATGAAACCTTGTTTGAACTGGCTTATTTTGAAGGCCGTTTAAAAGAAAGCTATCCTGATGCGTATATTGTTGGCGAGGTTTGGACCAACTTTAGTGTTTACAATGAGTTTTATCAATCCATGGATTCACCGTTACACTTTGATTTTGGCCATCATGTGGTTCAATCCATTAACGCCGGTCATAACAGCGCTTATGTGTCGCAGTTATTGTCTTGGCATGAAGCGGCACATGAAAAAGCAAGCCAACATAATCGCCACCCATATGAAGCACCGTTTTTAAGAAATCATGATCAAAACCGGATTGCATCTAGTTCTGGCGCTGGGCATGTGAATATTGGGGATCACCCTGCGCGTTTGGCCTTAGCCGCTGAGATTTTGTTAACCGCACCGGGCAATCCGTTTTTATATTACGGTGAAGAACTTGGGATGAAAGGGGAAGCATCCGGTGAGGCGCCGATTTGGGATGAATCAATTCGCTTGCCGATGTTATTTGAAAACGACTATAAAACAACATGGCCACAAGACGATTGGGGCTATAGCGATCCGTTTAATCAAGATGTACCTGGGGTGTCCACCCAGCAAAACGATCCTGATTCATTGTTCAATGTGTATCAAAGATTGTTAAATCTAAGACAGGATTCTTGGGCCTTAACTTACGGCTCAATCTTACCTTATGAAGACAATGATCGTTACTTACAAGGTTTTTACAGAATGCTTGATATTGATGAAGACCATCAAGATTTAGTTTTGGTTCTCCATAATATTAGCCGTGATGTCTATCCACTGTTTGATGCCGATTTAGACGGTGAGATATTATATTACACCCATCATGAGTTTGACGACGTATTAGCACCACATTCTACCTTAATCATTCAGTTAAATCCTAGTGAAAGCGACTTGTTTGACCATGAATAAAGTCAGGTTTGTTGATTTATTCATCTACCCACTTAAAAAACCATCCGAGGTTTTTAAGTTATTTGACCTATCACTCATTAAAGTGTTTCTTTACTTCATTTTATTAAATTTGGTCATGTTGATGCCGCTATCGATAGCGATTGTTCAAATGGAAAGCATCAATTATGGGCAGTTTGGCTTTGATTTAGCTGAAGATGGTCCTGCTTGGTTGCCAGGCGAATTACCAGATTGTACCGTCAACAATTACCGCTTGCTGTGTGATGATGATGAGGCGTATATGAACACGATGGGGTTTATGGGCAATGAGTATGACATTTACATGAATGTACCCGATGAGGCTGAGTTAGATGACCCCTACACCATCGTGTTTAAGTATTCTCAAATTGATGTCTTTTTACAAGAAGGCATTTATCTCCAATTAGATTACCGCGGTTTTGAAGGCATGGATTTTTCTGAAGTGAGACAAATGGAACAAGCAGCGGGCACCGAAGTGATGTTTAACGCACTGTTTAGAAGTGTGCACCCGTTTTTAATTATTCCGCTACTGGTGATGGCGGTTGGTGGGTTGATGTTAATGAATATCATTTTGATTTTCATTTACAGTGGTATTTCGATGTTATTTAGATATTTATACCCAGATGTCCCACCGTTTAAAAACATGTTGAAGTTGTTTATGATTGGTGCTACTTTACCGGCTTTAATCAATCTTGTGTTAGGGTTATTTGGGCTTTCACCATTCACAAGTATTGTGTTTAACTTTATGACACCGTTTATGGTGCTTTGGCTTTATAAAAAACATCAACATCAACAAATAAACGATGCCGCTTAAATTTAGAAGAAAACACTTGATTTTGTAAGTGTTTTCTTTTTTTCTATTAAATATGAAAACATGAAACCGATTACCGCTGTTACATTGGTTGTTTTACATTGAAAAAGCGCTTTCTTATGTGATATGATTAAAACAGATTTTCAACAAAAAATAGGAGGTAGTTTATGAAAAGGATAACAAAATTAACTTTAATTTTCTTATTTGCGTTCACTGTGTTTGCAACCCTTGATACACAAGCTGTGTTCGCAGATGAACATGAAGATCCAACTGATCGTAAAGTCATTGTACATTACAAACGTTGGGATGATAATTATGAAGACGTAGACATTTGGACTTGGGGCGGCGGCAGTGCAGGCTCTGCAGATGCTGTTGAACCGACTGAGATGAGTGATTTCGGTATGATGTTTGAATTCTATGTTGATGATGATGCCGCTGACGAGATGGGATTCATTCCACGCGTTGATGGTACATGGGATTACAAAGGCGGCTTAGCCGATGAAGACGGCGAGATTCCTGATAGATTTATTCAAATTAAAGAAGACGGCGACTTTGTCGGATTTAACGAAGACGGTGTTAAACATGTGTTTGTTTATGAAGGCATGGATGAATTAATCTATCAAGATGATATGTTTGGACCAATGTTAGAAGGCACTGGTACCTTAAGCGTTGTCTTTTATGACCCAGATGAGTATCTTGATATTGAAGATTGGGAAATTTGGACTTGGGGCGCTGGCGACGGTGGTTTCGTAGCGAATGACGATGATGGCGGCGTACCTTTAGACACTGTTTTAGGTGTTGATGGCCAATATGTTGGTGATGCGATGTTCCGTGTTGCACATATTCCAATCGGTGCCGATGCAGATGATGAAATTGGTTTATTATTTAGAACTTTAGGTTCTTGGATGGATCAAACCGATGACGTAAGCGTTGATGTGACCGATATTAAAGGCGGCGGCGTTAAAACTGTTTTCTTTGCGGCGGATGAAGCTTATGACAGTTTTGAAGCGTTAGAAGCGTTTGCCATGCCTGCGATTATTGAGCATGCCAGTGCACTTGACCCAGGCTCGATTTTGGTTGAGTTTAACAAAGGCATCACCGTGATGGAAGATGAAGTAGATATTTTTGATGATGCATGGTTTACAGTCACAGATAATAATGACAATGTGATTGAAACAGATATGATTACCTATACACAAGGCACCTCAACGGTTGAAGAGTTCATGCTTTCATTCCCTGAGGGCACGCTTAATGCAGCTGCAGCACCTTATACAGTAACGTTCCAATCAGATCCAGACGATGAAGCAACCAAAACTGAGTTTGTTGTTGAAATTTCTGATGAAGCACCAACCATTCGGATTGTAGGTTCACAAACAACAACCTTAGAATTAGGTGATGAGTATGCATTGCCATCGTTTAGTGCCACAGAAGTTCTTGATGGTGAATCTCGTCCATTATATGATGTGCGTGTTAAAGAAGGTCATGGTTATTTAAGCACTAGAGAACCTGGTGTGTATGAAATCGTGATTGAAGCAGAAGATACCTTTGGTAACCGCACAGAAGAAACCATTACAGTCACAGTTGAAGACCCATGTGATCCTGAAGCGCACTTAAACACACCGACGATTCCACGTGTTGTTTATGGCGCCTTCTCTGGACTTTCTATTTTAGCCATTGGCGCCTTCGTTATCGTGCGCCGTAAAGGAGGCGAATAATCATGAAAAGAAAATTATTCTTAATTGTTGCTTTAGCCTTAATCGTTATTGTTGCGGCTTGTGGTCGTGAAGAAGAGTGTACCAACAATGCTGATCAAGGTGTTGAATATTTCTTTGACCAAGATCAAACTGAAACCGAAACCATTACAGTATGGCTTGATGATGAAGATTATGCTACGGCATTAATCGAAGCGTTTGAAGCGGCTAACCCTGGTATTCGTGTGCGTTTCCAAGAAGTTGGTAGCGTTGATGTACGCCAACAACTAGAACTGTATAGTGGCTCAAGTGCCGCTGCAGATGTTGTGGTGTTCCCACATGACCATATCGGTGCAGCACTTCAATCAAACTTGTTATACGTGGTTGAAGGTCAACTTGAATTAGATTTACGTGAACGCATGATTTTAAGTGCAACCGAAACCGCCTCAGCGTGTTATGATTTTAATGACAACCGCGTCATTGAGTGTGAAGGCGATGCACAACGTTATTTATTTGGTGCCCCATTATCGGGTGAATCTGTTGCGTTATTCTATAACCGTGCGTTACTTGAGGAGTTAACTGGTTCGCCAGAACCTGCGCAAACCTTTGAACAAATCATTGATGAATTTTATGAGCATCAAGACGTTTTAGAAGAATTATATGGCGAATTGATGATTGCTTTAGATGTTGGAAACGCGTATGATATGCATTTCTTAGCCACAGCCTTTGGCTTTGAGTTATTTGGCCCTGAAGGCTTAGATTCTGATCAAGCTAACCTTGATTCTGATGAAATGATCGCAGCTTTAACTTATATGCAAGATGTATTAAGACCTGCGCTTAATAACTTTACCTCTGGTGATTTAGACGGCGAATCAAACCGTAACTTGTTTGAATCTGGTGATTTACCATATATCATCGATGGGCCTTGGTCAATCCCAAGATACCTTGATGCTGATCTTGATTTTGGTGTAACCCGTATACCAACCATTAACGGTCAACAACCTGTCACATTCTCAGGTGTTCAAATGGCTGCTGTTTACTCACAAACACAAAATGAAGACGCTGCGTTTAGATTCCTTGAGTTTATGACCAGTGATGAAGGTTTAGCGATTATGTATGAAACAACCAACCGCTTACCTGCATTAGAAGATGTATCAGTGATTGGTGAACTTGATGATGATGAATATTTATCTGGTATTAGTGATCAGCTTAACTATTCTGTCCCAATGCCAATCATTCCTGAAATGGGTTATTTCTGGGATAACGCTGGGTCTATGTACGGCGATGCTTGGAATGGCTCTAAAGATGCTGATGAAGCTGCTCAAGATGCACAAAGTGGATTTGACAGCTCGCGTTAAGAAACGTTAAGGACTGAATTCAAGAGACCGAATCGGCCATGAATGAAAAGTATTCGTGGCCGTTTCTTCTCTATAAGAGAGGAAGATACCAGATGAAACGACCAGACAAACACCAAACCATTGCACTTATGAAAGCCTTAGCCTCAAGTATCATTTGGGGACTTGGCCAACTGTTCAATCGACAATGGGCAAAAGCATTGTTCTTTTTTGTGTTTTTTGCGCTATTAATTATCATCGAAACTGTTAATATTGATGTTGTTAGAGATAATGACGATGATTCGTTTGAACGATTGGAATTCGAGTTTATTTATGGCCGCGAGTTTAGCCTATACGATATGATCTCTGGAGACTCGATGTCCAATGTCACCTCAAAAGGTCATTTAAATGACTATTATTATCGTGCTCGTGATGGAGAATATGATTCCACACGTATTTTAGAATATGCGGCTGATATCAACGGTTTAACCTTTGATGCGGACGATTTTGTTTTCTTAAATGAAAACGGCCAAGTCATTGAACCAGATAACATGACCTTCACCCCTGATCATTTGTTTACTTATATGGGGATAAGGTTAAATGAACTGGATGAAGAACTTGATTTAGAAGCGTATGAAGAACAAGCAGAAGCGGATGCTTTACAATCGGTGGGTAATTTAGCTGATCGTGCGTATACAACGTTTGTCCGAGATCATTTCAATTCAAATCAAGATGCGGCGAACCGTTTAGAAGATTTGATAGAAGAAATAGCCATAAATCAAATGGTTGAACAAGGTTATGACCCAGATGATCCTGATTTTTCTGCTGAGTTAGAACAATACATCACTGAAAACAACTTTGCCTTACGTGATGAAGCAGAACCAATCATATTAGAACAACTATATGATGAGTTGTACGATGTTCATTATGAAAGAATTTTTAACAACCAACGCAGAATGTATTTTAATACCTACTATGCACGCGCATTAAACAATTACTTTGCTGATTTACTTATGGAAGATGAAGATGTTTACGCGTTTGCTGTTAACTTACAAGGTGGCCATGATAGTGGCCGTGACCGTTATGGTCAAAACAGTTACAATAAAATATTGACAACGTTATTTTTCTATTATAACGAAGACCGTTTTCAATATTTTGTTGATCAATATGATAATACCTTTTATAACGCAAGAGGCTTCTTTGTTAGAGGTTTATGGGGTGTGGCCACGTTAGGTGAAAGCCCACAACGTTCATTTTCAGACCATAATATGTTTGGCTTTTTACTGCCTTCATCACCCACACAAACCTATGAAGCAAGGACCATTGAATTTTCTGGACACCACTCAACGCAGCTATTGCTTAGAGGGATTATTTCGACTTTATTGTTGATGTATTTTATCATTTTCTGGGTCTGGGGCATCATAGATGCTTATAAGACATCTTTAGAAATCAGTGAAACAAAAAAAGTACCATCACAAAAAGAATATTTTGCGAATGTGTATGAAAATTCGTTTGAGTATATCGTTTTAATGCCTGCTTTATTTTTGGTGACGTTTATCTCACTCATGCCTATTTTATTTGGTATGTTTGTGGCTTTCACCAATTATAACGCTGAGAATCTACCACCTGGACAGCTTGTGTCGTGGGTCGGCTTAGATAACTTCCGTGCCATTTTTACCCTTGGGCGAGATGGCGGGATGCCATTTGGACAAATGTTCTTTAGAGTCTTTGGTTGGACGATTGTATGGGCCGTTGGTTCAACATTTACTGTCTTCTTTGGTGGCTTATTCCAAGCGGTTATACTCAATAATAAACGCGTTGTCTTTAGAAAAGCTTGGCGCGGATTATTGATTTTACCTTGGGCGGTACCCGCGTTAATCTCACAGATGATTTTCCGCGTTATGTTTACCGACCGCGGGTATGTAAACTCTGTGTTAAGTCAAACTAGATTGTATGATTTCATGCATGCAAGGGGCATGCTTGGGCGAACCTTTAGTGAAGTGGGCGATGGGTTAGACCGGTTGCTTTATTTTGGAAACGAACACATCATGTGGTTTAGCAATGAAGCCAACCCTTGGTTTGTCCGCATATTCTTAATTATCTTGAATATTTGGTTGGGCTTTCCCTTCTTCATGGCCTTAATGACAGGGGTTATGACCAGCATTAACAAACATTTATATGAAGCCGCCGCCATTGATGGGGCGACCAATTTCCAACAGTTTAGATTCATCACCTTACCGCTTGTGTTAGTCGCAACCAGTCCTTTATTGATTATGACTTTTGCGCAAAACTTTAATAACTTCGGTATGATTTACTTTGTGACTGGTGGTGGGCCAGCTGATGGCAGGTTTGAACGCGCTTATGCGGGTCAAACCGATATCTTGATTTCTTGGATCTATAAATTAACAACGGACCAAACGATTCGTTGGTATTCGATGGCCAGTGTGTTCTCTATTTTAATTTTCTTAGTCATCGGAACCGTATCCGCATGGAACTTTATGCGCACCCGCGCATTCAAGGAGGATGATTAATCATGTTTATCATCGATGCGCTTGCTAATTGGTTAACCTACGGCAAAATATTTATTTTCATGGGCTTATTGGTTATCTTGTTTACCCACCAATCCTTAGTGGTCTCTGTGGCAGAACGAAAAGGCTATAAAGGTGTTAAACCAGGTTTTATTGGTTTAATTCCAGGGTTTGGGTTTTACTATTACTTCAAAATGAAAAAATCGTTAAGAAACATCAATAAGGATTCGTTTAAGTTTGTCTTTAGACCCAGCAACATCATCGGCACGGTCCTTGTTTATGCAGAACTGGTGTTGCTTGGCTTTGTGGTGTTATTACCGATTGCCTATATCATAGGGGCAAGTTTGAGTCCCTTATCAGGCCTACCACGAACGATATGGCCAGATAACCCGACGTTAGACAACTTTAGATTCTTAATTTCTGGGGTTGGTGAATATGGTGGGCAAGAAGTTACCACCAACTTTACCAGTTGGTATTGGAACACCTTGCAAATTGCAATATTCACCATGATCTTCGCGGTTTTGTTTATCACCGGAACAGCGTATGTGTTTTCTCGTTACAAATTTAAAGGGAAAAAAGCTGGTCTCTTGGCCATATTGATATTACAAATGTTTCCAAGTTTCTTAGGATTGATTGCGTTATTTACGTTATTCCACACGTTCGGATTGCTCGACCAACCCTTAGCACTTGTGGTGGTTTATACCGCCGGGGCCATCCCCTTTAATGTGTGGCTCATCAAAGGATACTTACAAAGCATTCCCAAAGAACTTGATGAATCGGCTAAAATTGATGGCGCCTCTAAATTAACGATTTTCTTTAAAATCATCCTGCCCTTATCACTTCCGATCATTGGTTTTGTGGCCGTTACACAGTTTATGGCCCCATGGATGGATTATATCTTGCCGTCATTCGTCATTTTATCAGAAGAGAATTGGACCTTAGCGGTTGGTATATTTGCCTTCATCAACGACCAAACCATGATCAATTATCCAGCCTTTGCGGCCAGTGCGTTACTTGTTGCGATACCGATTACCGTATTATACATCGCCTTCCAGCGCTACTTAATCGAAGGCATCACGGCTGGGGCAAACAAAGGTTAATGTCTAAACAAAAACGAGATTGCTTAATGCAACCTCGTTTTTTTTATGTTTGTTTTAAAATCAGTAAATCATAGGCCTTTAATGATAACGTCGTTTGTTGATATGTCTTTTCACTGAGTAAGTCTATTGCGTGATGAAAGGGTTTGGGTAAGTTAATCGTTGTGGTTTTTGTTTGATGGTTCATGATGAACAGCAGTGTGTCTTTTTGAAACATCAACACCCGATCATCATCAACATCTAACCAATGAAACCACGTTGAACGCATCGCTTTTTCCGTTTTTCTTATTTGATTTAATCGTTTGAAAAAGGCTTGAATATCTAAGGCTTGATTTGTTTTATCCCAGTTCATGCATTGTCTATTTTTAGGATCATGGCCACCACTCATGCCAATTTCATCTCCATAATAAACACTTGGTGACCCGGGAAAGGCATACATAAAGGCATAGGCCATTTTAACTTTGGCTTCTGATTGACCACAGATGTGTTTGATGCGTGCGGTATCATGCGAATCGACTAAATTATACATCGCTTCGTTGATATGATCTGGGTAGGTAAACAAGGCTTGATTGATGCGTTCAATGAAATCGTGTTTAGACAGTGGTTTGAAATCCGGATGCGGCCCAAAAAACTGCCAAATCGGAAATAAGATCTCATAGTTCATCACCGCATCGTATTGATCACCCAATAACCACGGCATGGAATCATCCCAGTTCTCACCGACAATGTAGGCATCCTGTTTCTCAGCCTTCACCGCGTCTCTAAATGCGCGCCAAAAGGCATGCGGGATTTCATTTGAAACATCAAGGCGCCAACCATCAATGTCGAAGTGTTTAATCCAATAGGTGGCCACATCTAGAAAATAAGCTTGCATCGCAGGATGCATCGTTTTAACTTTAGGCATGAATGGCGTAAACGCAAACGTGCGGTAATTAAGATGATCAAGGTCTTTAAATAAAGCTTTCACTTCATGATAAGACATCGTTTTTAACTGGTCGGTGTCCACAGGCAGTAGTGGTTTATCTTCATCAATGATGTAAAAACAATCATAGTAAGGACTGTCTTTGCCTTTTTTAAGGACATCTA